>NZ_JBFPKO010000038.1:0-45689 GCF_040948765.1 Paraburkholderia sp. BR10923
ATCTGGACCGCGACCCCGACAATATCCGTATCACCAATATCGGCATTCGAGAAATTGGAACCGATAATTGGGTGTACGGTTAGTTAATGCCCTTGCGTCGTCATGCTGCGTTCAGTCTCGCGCGGCCAAGTCGAGCGGAGTGCTGCCAAGTGCCGACTGGAGCCGCCGTGTCATGCTTCACGGTGCGCGGCCGTGCCTTTGAAAAACCCTTGCGCTGTCCTGCTATGCCGAGCAATGCCATGTGACGCGTCGCCTAGCCGGGCAATGCCCCGCGGTGCCGGGCCCGGTCGAACAATGACTCGTCCATGTGCCGCCAAGCATCGCGTCGTCTTGTCCACGCCGCGATTGAAAACCCTTGTCCTGTGCTGCCGTGCCGAATCACGCTGAGAGCCGGTTTGCCATGCGTTGCCCAGCCCTGCCGAGTCAAGCGCTGCGCTGCCCCGCACCGCTCCGCCGTGAAAAATTCTGTACTGCCCTTGTCTCGTGTTGCCTTGCAAAGCCTCACTCGGACCGGACCAGCTATGTCGCGCCTGACCAAGCCATGCCGGGCAAGATCACAACAATCCTGTACTGCCCTTGTCTCGTGTTGTCGAGCCTGACCGGGACGAGCGAAGCCCAGAGACGCCGAGGCGAGCCGTGCGCCGAGCTGTCGAGCCTAGCGCTGTACTTGCCGGATTACGTCCTGACGCATCGAGCCTGATCGTGCCGAACCGCGACCCGCCATATCGGGCCGTGTCGTGTTGCGCGCAGCCATGCGGCCCATTCAGCTTACATCTTTCAGCGCGAGTGCGGCAGTCAGCGTACTTGAAAGCTCATGGCCCGAGCGGTCGACCTCTTTGCCGATGCGCTTCGCGGCCTTCTCGCCAGCCATGATCTCGGTCACCGCGAGTACGCTCAATGCGACGTTGTGCCGAACCTGCGTCTCACGGTCGAGAGCTGCATAGTCAGCACAGAGCACCGTGCGCGCGGCCTTGCGTGCGGTGCGTCGGATATGTGCCCGCGCCCTGTCGGCCGTGCGTACAATCTCGCAATCGTTGAGCCGTCGCAAACCGATGTCGCGCACTACATCAAAGACGCGGCGCTCATCGCGTAGCAGCCGGCGTCGTGCGGTATCAAGACAGTGCCTCGCCTCGCCCTGCACGTCGCGCCCGATCTTCTCGGATAGAACCGCATAACGGATCTCGTCGCCCACCGCGAGCTGCGCGAGCACGCGCATCAGGTGCATGGCATCGCTGTCCGGGTTCGGTGTAAAGTCAGCGCTCATGTTCGCATCACTCCAAGTCCAGCCACTTGAGTCCATCAAGACGGAAACGGCCATAGAAGCCGTTATTGCGCGGCCTGAAGCGACCAATGCCGATGAAGTTGCCCGCCTGCTTCAGATGATACTCAAAGACATCGCGTGTGATGGTGTCATCGAGCACAAGGAACTCGACGTCACCGCTCCATGTGTGGATCACAGGAAAGCACTTATCGACGCGTGAGCCGCCGCCGCGCTTGCCGTCCGAGGGCACGAACTGCCATTCGCCAGCCACGTCCTTTTTCTTGAACGGCAGGCGCAGCGGTTCGACGACGAGCACGCCCGCCTCAAAATGTTTCGTGTAGGTCGTCTTGCCCTTGCCCGGTATCTGCACCGCGAGATAGCGCGCGGCGTCCGACAGACAGTTCTTGAACGCCATCGGCGGGATAATCACGAAGTCCTCGCCATCGACGTGCAGCCTGTCGCGCCATGTGCGCGCCTCGTAGTCGCGTGCCGACTCCTTGTTCAGCTTCTCGGTAATGTAGTGTCTGGACTGGCTGTAGGGAGATATGCCAGTCAGAGTTGCGATTGCTTTTTTCATTTTCAGCCCTTCTCCTGAAATGAAAGCCATCCAACTACTTTCTATCTGTCGGAACGCTCATACCGCCCCAGCAGCAGCTCTACGGCGTGCCACAGTGGCGCGGTCTGAGCACTGCCCCCGCGCATCTGTCGAAGTGGAAACAACTCGTTATCGCGGCCCGGATCGTTGCGGTTGACCGGCACCCTGTACCACGCACGCAGCACGCAGAGCAGATCGAGCGCGAGCTTCAGGTCGCCCGTGGCTGCGTCGGTCATGCTAGAACCCGTGCCTTAAAGCCGTCATGATGCGCGGCATGTCCGAGGGCGTCGCGCCCGGTATGCCGACCATCCATCTAGGCGGCAGCGGTATCGTCTCGCCCTGCGGGCGCCACAGGTGCAGCACCTCGGCGTTGTTGACGTACTCGGAGAGCGGCGGGTGCAGCTGCATCACGGTTTCCTCGGGATCGAAGAAAAGCGCCTTCACATAGGCCATCTCGGGCCACGTTGGCAGGCGCTTCTCGTTCGCAATGCTCACGCTCACATGCTCCCAACCATCGCCGCAACCCGCGATGACCCATATACGCGTCGTCGTCGGCCGGATGCGCAGCTTGAACGCGCCGTGATACTGGTCGCCCGCGTCGCCATAGAGCGGCACGCGCCAGCGGTTGAGAAAGTTTAGTGAACGCACGTCCACTAACCCTTGCGGCCCTTGCGCGGTGCGCGCGCCGGGTGCCCCGCCTTCGCCGCGGCCTTGCGTGCCGTGTTGAGACTGATCGCGACGGCCTGCTTCATCGGCCGGCCGGCCTTCAGCTCAGTGCGGATGTTGGAGCGGATCGTGCGCTGGCTATAACCCTGTTTGAGCGGCATGGCTATCGCCCTCTCGTCGTGCGCTTGGCGTTGGTGCGCTGTTCGCTGGTCGGATACACGCGGCCCTCCGCGCGTGCCTTGCGCAGCGCCTCGCGTCGCGCCTCGGGCGGCATGTTGGCGAGCGCCTGCTGGCTCGCAATCACGCGCTCGCGTCTGAGTCTCGATGCCATAACGTCATCCTCCTGGCTGCTGTCATTGCCACGCGGGCCGCTCGCTGGCCGGTTGCAGCGAGTAGGCGATACAGTTGAATGCTTCGGCGTCGGTGTGGCCGTTGACGATCATGAAACCGGCGAACTCGCCGTGACGCACGCGCAGCGCGTCGAACATGCCCGCGCTGTCGCGGTAGATGATGGCTTGAGGGCGGTTCGCGCCGCAGAGCGCGAGGACGGTCGCGACGACCTGCTCGGCTGCGTTGGTCACGCTTTTTGCGCCGTTCAGGTCGTGGATAATGGGGATGCCGCCGATCTGGCCGACGAGTGCAAATTTCGCACCGCCTGCGTTATACATGGCTTCCTCCCGGTCGAGGGGTGAGGTGCATTGTGTTGCACGGTTCCCTAAACAGGAACCGTGCATTCATCCGCGAAGCCTTACGGAATATAGTTCAGACAGTTCCCCGCTGCCAGTTTTCCCACTACTTTTGTTGGCAGGTGAAAACCTTACGGCGTTGAAAGCTCACTTTAAAGCGCTTCAATCACAGCGCGAGCAATGAGTCAATCACTTTTCCACGGGGCCGATTTCCTTGATGCCCTTCTCCCGCAGCAGCCGGTTAATCTCGTCCTTCACCACGCGCTTGCAGATCGTGTGCATGGAGTCGGGCGAGTTGTCCGAGAGCCACTTGAGCGCTTCCTTCTCGCGGTCGGTGAGTCGCACGTTGACAATGTTCCACTCGCGGTCGTGCGGCAGCGTGAGGAAGTCGAGTTCGCCCGCCTTGAACGCGGGACGCGCCTTTCTCGATGCTGGCGAATGATGCAAGTCTGCGCCGGCGGCGAAGTGCTCGGCGGCGGCGCTACGGTCGTCGCTGCTGCTGTTGCCACGCGTGGGCGTCAGGTGATTGAGCTGTTTGCTCATGACGTATAAATCTCCGAGTACAGTTTGTCGATCTCATCCATAGCGCTGCGCGAGTCACGGCCGACACGCAGCTCGGTCACGCTTCGCCCGGCGCCCCACGCGTCCGGGTAAGCCGTGCGATCACTGATGATGGTGCCGCACAAAAGTCCCCGGAGTTCTTTGAATGTTTCGAGCGCGGCCAGAGTCGCCTTCAGCTCCAGATCCCGCCGCGCCGGGTGCGTGGTCACGCACGAGAGCACGACACGACCGCGAAGCTCGGGATTGACTTCCCGCGCGCCCACGAGCAGCGCCTCGATGGTGCCGAGCGTCCAGTTATCTGACGGGTGCGGCTTCACGGGCGTAATGAACCAATTGGCCCGAGTAAGTGCCTTGCGTAATTCGTAGGAGTCCGACCCGTTCGTATCGACGAAAATATGATCGTACTCGTCGAGCCACGCGTCTAGTTGGACGTCCATGTCGCGACCCGTGCGAACCTCGCAATCTATGCGCGCTGCATCAGGCTGGCCGCTGCGCGCGATGTGCCACTTGTCCGTCGTGTTCTGCGAGTAGTCGGTGTCGATGATGCCCACCTTCGCGCCCTTGCGCGCGAAGCACGCCGCGAGGTTGCCGGTAATCATCGACTTGCCGGTGCCGCCCTTCTGGCCCCCGACCACGGTGATAGTTGCTGTCATATGGTGGCCTATGCTTTGTTATACGTTACTATCATATCATTCGACAGTACGGGAAGCGCAAACAAAAAGGCCCGCGCCTTGTAGCACGGGCCTTGCGGGGATCGGGAGAGGGCGGCTACGGCCGCACGAGCGCCCGCGCTTCCAGTTCCTCGCGCGCGTGGCCGAGGCACCCGGTCGCGGGATCGAAGTTGGTGCAATGCCCAATCGCGATCCACTTGTGGCCGCGCGCATTGCGGATCACGAGGTCCGCGCGGATCTCTGCCGCGGGCTCGATGTCGCCGTCAGGCGAGAGGAAATAGCACAGCGTCTCGTCGTCCACGAGCATCGCGTGCCGTACCGGAATACTGTGATGGAAAATTTTCTCGCCCATGATCGACCACCGCGACATGCCCGCGCCCTCTTTTCATTTTATACACGCGCATATCATAGCAGTGCTCTCCATCACAACTACTGCGCAACCATTCCGCCCTATTTGTGAAAGCTCCGCAGCGTCTTGGCGAGGTTCGCGCGGCGCTTGGTTGTCGCGCTTGCCTTGCTTCCTTCCGCTGTGACCTTGTTGAGCTTTTTGACCGGAATGGTTTCTCCCTGCTTCACGCCGAGCGTGCGGCGCAGCGCGCCGGGCTTTTTGATCGCGCCTTGAATCCAGTTCTTCGTGCTCATGGTGTCACCTCCTTAAAGACGAGCGTCGGCGATCCAATCGCCGCTATTGGTCACGCTGTACCATCCCTGCGCCGTCACTGTCATCGTGAACATAAAGGAATTCACGGAGACGCCCTGGATGCTCCATCCAGTCGCATTGATGAGATTCACCGCAGCCGACATCGCGGGAGGTGCGCGTTTGGTGTAAAACGGCACGCTCCAACCCGGAACGCCGCTCGCGCTGGCCGAGAGATAAATCACAAAGGGCGGGAGAATTTCATAGAACCGTTGCACGCGCGCAAGCTCGGGCCCAAAACCTCGATACTCGAAAGTCGTCGGTGCACCGCCAGCTCCGCTCAGATTGTCCGAGCTATGCGGTGAGGACAATTCGAGCTGTAGCTCCGCAATGTCCACGTCGCCGACGGCCGGATCGAACATCAGGCCGGCCGAGAAGTAATGTGCCGGAAAATCGAACGGCTGGCCGGCCACGATAGCCGGGACGTCAATCCGTGCGGAGTACCGTTTGAAGGTCGTCGTTAAATCCCACGCTACGGCTTTCGAAAACTCCACCGTCCCGGCCGTTATTCCGAAAACCTGTGCCGCCTGTATGCCGACGACCTTTTTTGCGCCCGTTGGCGTGCGCAGCTTCGCGGAAATCGTGAGCGTGCGACCGGCCGCGAGATCCGCGTACTCGCAACACTGACGGAAAACCGGGAGCGTGCGGGCGGCGAAGGTTCCGGTGCTTGCGGTGGTCTGGGAGAAGCGCGCGAAATACGCGAGCCGCGCGCAGTCAAAAAGCCCTCGCTGCGGCTCGCCGTTGACAGTCATCAGTGAGATCGTGCCCGCACCGCCCTCGCCAGCGCGGGAATGCCAGAGGGTGGTCCCGTTGTACGCGGTCGCGAGCGTATTGAGTGGCGCTGAATTCGTGGTCCAGTGATCGAGCGCGCCGTCTACAAAGAGGTTGCGGTTTGCGAACGGCACGCGCGCACCGCCGAACAGATCGAGCAGCGCCGAGAGCTTCGTGAGTGAAAACATTGGCGGGCTCTCCCTTACTTGCATCCGATAACCGTCAGCTGGCCGCCGCCGAATGTGACGCCCGTATCCCACATAAGGACGAAACGGTCCATCATTTGCCCGACTGAGCGAGCGCCGCTACACCAGCCGCCGATCCAGACCGTACCGAAGGCTGCGGTGTTGCGGAACGGGCCGTGACCATTCCATGTGATCGGCCGGCCGGGGTTGTTCGGGTGCCGGTAAATCCGCATGTCCATGTCGATATAGCCGCCAGCATCCGAGCCGCCGCCGAGCACGGCGTAGGCGTTTTGCGGGGCGTCGTAGGCATTAATGCCCGTCTCGGGTGAGACCGAAAGCGTATGCCGGTTCAGATACATTCCGGGCGTATTCCACCAGCCGACGACCGGCATCCCGAATTGCATAACCAGCGCGTTGTTGGTGCCGCCTGTTGGAAAGGCGCACGACACGACGAGCCGGATCGTCTCGAAAGAGGGGTCTATCTGATAGATCGAGTATTGAGTCTCGCCGATCAGGGAACCCGAAAACAGAAGCGTCTCGGGCGCGACGACATCGCCAAGCCGCGCGAGCGTGAGGTTTTTCGACATAGGTCCCCCGTTCAGTTCGGCAGGCTTGAGGGCAAGCCGTAGAGCATGAACTTGCCGCGCTGGAACCCGCCAGCACCGACATAGATACGAAAGGCATTGATGGGCAAGCCGGAAAACGCGACAAGCTCACCCACGCCGACTGTCTGTCCTCGCGAGATAGTGGGTCCCGGCACCGTGCCTGCCATTTGCCAGCGCATCGACGGGAAACGGGCGGGATCGCTAAACGATGAAAAAATGTAAGTCGCTTCGTATGAGGCGTAAATGGGACTGCCGGCATTGTTGGACGCGCCGGACCACGGGTTTATCGTGGTTAGCTCGTTCTCGGGTCCGCTCGTGACGGGCGAGCTGGGAGTGGATGAAACGAAGGTCAGTGCGATCCGATAATTTGGCGTGCCGATCCACGTCGCGCCGTTGTCATTGGAAAACTGGAAAGCGAAATTCTGATTGTCGAGCGCGGGAAGCGCGCCCTCCATCACCAGCTCGTAGACATCGAAGTCAGTCAGGTTAGTAAAAGCAATAACCGTATTGCCCGTCGCGTTCCGCGCGTCAAGCAATATGCGCCCGACGCCGAGTGTCTTACATGCCGCTATACGGTCCTGCACGTCCGACAGGTTGGCCGAGCGCTTGAGGCAATCGGCAATCGTTATCGGCGCGAGCGCGAGCACGCCGAACTTCTCCGAGCCGTCAGCCGTGAAGCCCACGAGAAAGAACCCGGTCGGGTCGTCCGTATAGTCCGTGCCCGCGACAAGAAACACGCCGCGCAGCATGAGCCACGCGAAGCCGACCGTATGCGGGAAAGACACGAAGCTCGCGCCCGCCGCAGGCTGCACCCACACAATCGACGGAACGGTGAAGGATGAGCCGGTCGTCACGCCCTGCGTCTGCACTTCAATCTCGTCGTTGGCGTTGAGCGGGTCCGCGAAGTCGATATGGATGCTGTCGCCGTTGAGCGTGTAGTGCTTGCCGCGCGTGGCCGACAGGCCATTGCGCACGACACGCACGAATGGCGCGGTAAATCCCGGCGTGCGGATTGACAGGTCGCCGTCTGCGAACGAACCAACTACATCGGACGCACCGAGCGTGTACCACAGCGAATTAGGCTGCGTGCTCTCGGTGGTCGCTGAGGTGGCATAGACGCCGCTAGCGTCGGAAAAGAAGTTCTGCGCGATGCCCTGCTGCACGACGACCGTCGCTGTGTCCGCGCCCGCGACGCGCAGCGTGACGGAGAAATCGCCGGTCGTGAGGTTCTGCACGACGAAGTTCGCCGGGCCGTCGAACGTCACCGAGCGATCGGCATCAAGCTCGCCCACGAGCCGGAAAATCACGCTTAGTGTCTCGGTCGGCGTCAGCACCCGGTCGCCGCCCGACAGGTCAATCTCAAGCAGCCCGCCGATGTTCTCCACGCGCTGCGCGCTCGCCTCGGCGTCGGTCGCGCTCTGCGCGGCGTTCGCTTCGCTCTGAGCCGCATCGGCGGCGCTTTGGGCGGCGTTCGCCTCGGACTGGCTTGCTGCTGCCTCGGCGCTCGATGCCTGCCCAGCGCTTTGCGCTGCCGCCTGCTGCGAGGCGAGCGCAGCCGCCGCGTGCTCGCCGCTTGCCGTTGCGCTATCGGCCGCGGCCGTTGCACTCCCCGCCGCCTGCGTTGCGCTCTGCGCGGCTGCTGTTGCGTTCTGCTGCACGTTGCCCTGCGCGATGAGCACCGTGTCGCGTGCGCTGCCTGCGCTCGTCGCCGCCGCCTCCGCGCGCTGCATCGAGTCGAGCGCGTTGGCCGCATCGGTCTGCGTTGCCTGCGCGTTGTTTGTGGACGTCTGGGCCGACGCCGCCGCATTGTTTTCGCTCTGTAGCGCGGCTGCGGCTGACGCGTTCGCAGCGCTCGCTGCGTTCGTTGCCGTGGTCGCCCCTGCGGTGATCGCCGCCACATCAGGCGCGATCATGAGTTCGACGTTCGCGACGACCTTGCGGATCGACGGCACGAGCACGTTGTCTGCGGTCGTGTAGTCGGTGTCCTCGTCGCCATTGACCCACACATTGACGCGCTGCCGGTCAAGCTCGAACTCAGCGACGAGCGAGGGCAGATCGGTCATGACATCGGACATTTACGCCTCCTTTCCGGGCAGCGTCGGCCATTCGACATTGGGAAAGCCCGCGCGCCGGGGCAGCTCGCGCAGTTTCACGCGGTACACGCGCAGGCGTAGCAGGTAGTCGGCGTCCGCACCGGGCAGCGACGCGGCAACGAGGTCGGCCTGCTCGTCGATGAGCGAGCCCACAATGGAAAGCTCCTGCGCGACTTCGCGCATGGCTACTTCCCGCGTGTGCGTCTCGTCGATGCGCCACTCGCCCGTCTGCTCGTCAAAGCACACGAAGCCACCAACAGGCGGCGCTTTCGTCGTCGCGTGCGCCGGGATGAGGTATTGCCCCGGATTCATCGGATCCTCGTCGGCTTCCTCCGCGCCCACGTATGCGCCCGTCTGCGGGTGATAGCTGTAGACGCGCATGGTCAGTACTTGATGCACGCGAGCCACGCGATATTTCGCGGCCGCGTTTCCGTGATGCCCTGCCAGTCGGTGACGACCGAGTGCGCGTGAGCGCCCGCCGCGCCGATGGAGACGCCCACGTTATGCGCGTGCAGGCCGTCGCCCGCGATCCCGATGCCGGTCATCGCGGGCCGAATGGCGTCAATAACCAGCGTGTCACGATTGGTGAGTCCGCCGCCGTGCAGATCGGTGCCGGGCTGATTGGTCACGATGCCGCCGGTCAAGTGATAGTGGCCGTAATCAATCACGGCATGACCATGAAAGCCCTGTCCATCCGTCCACGCGGTCGCGGCGTGCCAGTGGTCACCCACTGCGAGCGCCGTGCCCGTGTGCCAGTGCGGGTGCATGTCCTCGCCCTGCCATGTTCCAAAGCCGCGCCCGCTATCGACGCCCCGCCCGTCATCCCACGCCCTGAGAAATTCGCCTCGGGCATCGGGCAGGTTGAATGTGTTGCCGTCCGGTGCGCCGTAAGTCGTGCCGATTGCAGCAAAGAGCGCCTGATAGCTTGCACGCGGGAGCGCAGCGCCATTCATTTTCAGCCAGCCCGCAGGCGCAATCGGGTTCGCAAAGAGCCCGACCATACCGGGAGGCGCGAGCTGCACAGAGTCCGCGGCGTCCGCGAGCAGTGCCCAGGTGTTCGGGTCGGTGCCCGGTGTCACACCGCTATGCGCGCGCCGCGCCCGGTAGATGCGCTCGCCCTGAGACACGAGCGAACCGGGCGCGTAGAGCGTCGTCGTCGCCCACTCGGCCACGCCGCGCTGAAGGAAGTATTGAGCCGCGTTATACAGCTCGTTCCAGAGCCCGTTGACCCATTCGACGGGAGGAAAGCCGCCGTTGCCGCCATTGTCGGGCGAGTCGAACGTGAGTCCCCAGCCACGCGGTACGTTGGGAAACGCGATGAGTTCGCCAACGTGCGCGTTCGAGGCAAACACCTGTTCGACCGGCCGGTTAACCAGTGCTGTTAGCATTTGCGAAGTCCTGAATGCGTTGCAGAGCCTGCGGCATCGTCACGTTGACAATGCGGTGAATCGTCGTGAACACCGTTGGATCAAAGTCAAAATCGGTGTTGAGGATGAGCCGCACGCCGACCGGGCGCGGCAGGATGTCCATGCGCTCAAGCACGAAGCGCACAAAGGGCGTCACCCGCGAGGAGATCGCGTAGATGGTGACGGTCATGTCGTAGTTGTCGTTTGCGTTGGCGAACGGGCCGCCAAGCAGCACGGTCAGCGCCTGCATGAGATTGGGCAGCGTGCCGGTCTGGTAATTCTTGATGACTTTCAGCCGGATCAACGTTCGCATCTCGTCATCGCTGGCCGAGGCGCTGTCGGAGAGCGCTGCACCGTAGCGATACCACACGCCGCCCGGTGTCTGCCCGTGCTGGAACGGCCCCGCATACGGGTTGTCCTCAAAGCCAAAGAACTTGCGCGGCAGTGCGCCGGCGAGGATGCGCGAGACGCCCACAATGCGGCCGATCACGTCGAGGCTGATGCCCACAGCGCGGTCGATGTCGTAGGTGCCGAGCATCGCCTGAAAGCCGGACCACGTAGGCGCGACCATCGAGTCGATGAGTTGCGCGTGCGCGCGTGCGCGCGGCTGGCCCCGGTACTGCCAGATAATCAGGTCAGCGTAGGCCATTACGTTGCGATCACGGTAATGAACACGTCTGCCGCGTCGATCACGGGCTTATCGCGCGGGCCGACAATAATGTCCGCGTCCGTAAGCGCATTGGGTGCAGTGCCAATCTGCAAGTCGCGCACGATAAAACCCGGCACCTGATACATGACGCCGTAGAGTTCTGTGTAGATCACGGGCTCACCAATGGTAAAGATCGTGCTCGCGAGTGCCCGCGCAATCGCATCGGTATCGATGTCGGTGAAGTTCAGCCGCCGCTCAACGAGCGCGGTCACGTAGATCGGCACGCGCGTCGGGCGGTCGAAGTGGATAAGCCGCCCACGGTTATGCCGGTCGAGCACCATCACGGTCTGTTCGCCCTGCATCCCCGTGCCCATTGGCTTGCGGTTCAGGATAACGGTGCCTATTGCCTCGTCGTCGCCCCCGTCCACGACTGCATTGATGCTATGCGGCGCGACGCCGTTGGCGTCTGTCGTCTCGCCATAATTCTCGAACACCTCCACGCCGATAACGCCGGTCACGGCGAGCAGGTTCGCGCGCATCCCGCTCACGTCATCGAACGCGGGCCGCTCGCGGCTCAGGTAGAAGCGCGAGCGCAGCGCCGGGTCCTGTTCCTCGTCCGCGCCGATGTCTGACGCCTGCGACGTGACCGCCGTTCGCCAGCCCGCGACGCCCGACACAATCTCCAGTTCGACATTGGAGCCCACGGGATAGGCTCCCGGCTGGTCGCTCTGGAAGTCGAGCCGCGCCGAGCCGTTGGCGTTGAGCTGCACCACTTCAGTGGAGCGCCACAGCGCGCCGGTCGGATCGCGCACCATCGCATCGGTATTGATGGGCGTGAAGGCCGCGCCCGACAGGATGACGCCCCGCAGCCACGAGACGCTACTGCGTACACGGCGGATGCCCGCGAAAGCAACGATACGGTCCAGGTTCGGGCCGCTTGCATAGTCCGGGTCCATCTGCCGCCACATCTCGCCGGCGAGTTCTTCCAGGTCCGCGAGCGCCTGCGACCATAGTCCGATGGCCTGCCCATCTGGCGAGTCCGGGTCGGTGTTGATGTCGATCCCGTATATCGCCTTCATGCCCGCGTCCAGTTCGGCAATAATGGCGTCGAGCCGCCGAACGACAAAGCCGTCAGGCGTTAGTTGGCCCATTGTTCACCACCGTAAGATCGAGCGTGTCGTCGTCGGTCGTTGCAATCGATACCTGCATGGTGAGCACGCGGTCCTCGGACAGATCGAGTATCAGGTCGTCGAGCCGCGCGACGCCCACCGTCTGCAGGATGGTCAAGCGCGCGGCGCGCTCAATGTCTACGAGGTTGCCGGGTCGCTCAAAGTCGTCGAGCCACGGCATGCCGTGGGTGAGGTCGAGAAACCAGTCGCGCAGGAACGAGAGCAGGCGCGTTCGCACGCGCTGCTGTGTGGATTCACTGCCATCCGCATAATTGGAAAGACCCTGTCCGAACGTCCAGTCCCCGAAATGGTCAAGTCGCCTGACTTTCATTTGCGCGCGCCCATAAAAAAAGGTCGCACCCCGTTACCGGGCGCGACCTGAGATACAAAGTCCGACGCGTGAAGGGTGAACGCGTCGGGATCGGCCAGCTTCTTACGGCTCTGCGGGGGCCTGGCCGGAAAACCTAATTGCGGGGCGGGCTCACGGAGCCGCCCTGCGGGTCGTCGTGAAAATGAGTGTCATGGCTTGCGACGTGCGCCGTCGCCACGTCGAGCGCGCGCATGATATTGGCCATCGTTGCATTGCCCGCACCGCCGTTGCCCGCCTGACTCGAAAGATCTCCTATGAGGTGGGTATTGCCATTGAGCACGATCCCGGCCGGTGCGTTGATGACAAACTGCCCCGCGCCGTTGAGCACGGTTGAGCCCGCCGCGTTGGCCTGCGTGATGGTGCCGTCCGGGTCCAGTTGCACCCGCTGCTGCCCGTCCACGCTTCGCAGCGCAGCGCTCTGGGCGTTATAGCCCGGTACTGCGCGCGGCAGCGGCGTCGGGCCGACGAGCGCAAAGCCGTCCGACAGGTCGTGGAGCCGGTAGTCCGCGGGCATGTCCTGCGACTCACTCTGCTGCCACGAGTCGATGCACCGGTCCCCGAAAATGACGAGGCACGGGTCGCCGGGCGCTATGGGCATGGTGCAGATATAGTTGCCGCCGCGTAGCGTATAGACGGGGACCACGCCAAGCTCGGGATACGCGTCGCGCGAGCCGTCCGCGAGCTGCTGGTCGATCATAAGTTGCACGGTCGCGGTGATGGACGCCGGATCAAACGACACGATGCGCCCCGGCATCGCCACGCGCACCTCGCGCTTGACGTTCTCCCCGTGCTCATCGAGCGCGCGATTGAAACCGCCGCCTGTCCACGGGTAATTTTCTGAGCCCATACGATTTCCTTGCGAGTAGCGCATCCACGCTGTACACGCGCGGCATCCACGGATGCGTGGCGTAGTACTCGTCCGGTTCCATGATGTCGATATCGTCGCCGGCACTCGCGCCCGCGCCGACCGCCGTCTTGCGCTCCACCTTCTGAAAAATCCCGCCCACGCATGTGATGGTGGAGAGCCAGTCGCCCTCCATCGAGTCACCAGCGTGCTGCAAGCCAACGATCTTGAAGTCGCCCGAGTAGTGCGGCAGGATCGATTGCACGCGCACGAGCCCGCCTATGTGAAGCTCGGGATTGCACAGGCAGCGCACTTCGAGCCCGTCATCGGACTGCTGCGGCATTCCCACCATGCCCGTGTCCTGCGAAATGAGCGGCCCTTCGTCGGCCGTCACAGCGGACGCGGGTAGCATCGTGAGTTCGCCGTCCTGTATGGACCAGTCCGCGCCGTTGGCCCGCGCGAGGTTGGAAAGATGGTCGCGGGTATTGCCCGAGTACACGCGCGGCCGTGCGCTCGCCAGCGTGCGCGTGACGGCCATCGGCCCGCGCGTCACACCCGGCATGGTGCTCGTGAGCGCGACCGCCGCCTCCGCGTCCGTTGTGCCTGCGGGCATCACCATGTTCACCCGCGCGCTGCTGTAGGCCGTATTGCCGTCGCCGCATTCAAGCTCGGTGATGAAGTCCATGCCGTCGCGCGACACGTTCGCGCGCACGATGTCGCCCGCGAAAATGAGCCGCAATGCCTCATAGCCGACCGACAGCGACATGACCGTCCACCGCTTTTCCAACAGCGCGCTCATGTGCTCGCGCGTGAGGTTATAGACCATGACCTTCGCCGGGTTCGGGTTCTTGTCGATGGTTTTGCGCACGTCGAACGACATGCGTAGGTTATTGATGAGCATGCCGTCCGAGCTTGAACCGATTACCAGCTCGAAGCGTCGCCCGAACTGCCTCACTGGCCAAGCTCCGCCGCGATGGTTGCAAGCACCGATTCGAGGGTATCGATGGCAAGCACGCAGCGCTTGCCCATGTCATCCACGCTCATCGGATCGAGGAACGCGGCCGACGCATCGAGCAGCAACAGAACCCATGCGCGGCCGAGCCGCTGGCCGAGCGGGATGCCGACCACGAGTGGCATGTACTGCGCGATCCATTGGCCCGTTGAGACGTCCAGTATGTTCGCGTACCAGTGCTGGCCGACGCTGTTCCAGACGATGGTGAACTGAAGTATTTCGCCGTTAAAGCGCACGGTCATCGCCTGATTAACCGTTGAGTCTGCGGGGATAAGGTTCACGGCTTACCCGTTTGTCTGCTCGGTGGCGCGCCACGCGCGCCCAGGGTGAAGCATGAAGTCGAGCGCCGACTGCCTGCCGGGTGTTACTTCCGGCGTCTTGATGTTGCCCTTGTTAGCGACGGCCGCCGCCTGCGCCGACGCGCGCCCGCTCATGTTCTTGCTCGCGCCTGCGGGCTTGGTGCCGCCACCGGGCGCACCCGCGACCGTGATGCCCGACACGGTCTGGGTCTCAACGATGAAAAGCTCACGCGCCGCAATCTCCAGCGTCGCGCTGCCGTCGAAGTGCTGATCCATCGAGACTGCGATGAGCAGCATGTTTTCGTACTGCTGGGAGCCCGTGACGATGACGACCGGATCGCCAGAGCGCTGCACCATGCGCAGATTGTCAAAACATTGCTCGACGCGCAGCGTGCCTGCGGACAGGTCGAGCGTCGAGGCTGGCGCGAAGTCAGGGAGCCACGGCGCGAGCGGGCGCGCGAGACTGAGTGCCGGGAAGTAGCTCGCATAGGGCGCGGCCATGCCCGACACGCGTGCCGCCTGTAGCCGCGTCTCGTTGGTGAAGGTCTGCACGGGCGCGGGCAGGCTGATGTAGTTGAGAAAATCGATGCTCGTGCGCGGCGCGATCATCTGCGCAGCCTCATAGTTGACCCCAGCCGGGAGCCAGTCCACCATCTGCCCGCTTATCGTGAGCCGTCGCGGTTCGAGCGCCGCATGGTCTGCGATGACCGCCCCGCTTTCCACCGGGTTATCGCTCACCCGCATCGTTGACTCATGGGACTCGCGCGAGGTCTGGTCAATATGCACCGTACCAATCGCACGGGAAATCACGTATACGTCCACGGCCTTACGTGCCCAATGTCATGCCCACGGCGCTACACACGACAGCGCCAGCGCGCTGCTGCTCGGGCGTGAGTAGCGTGGCGAGAATGTCGGCGCGGTGAAGGGCGCAAAACACCCGCAGCGCATGCTGTGCCGTGTCGTTGGTCTGCAAGCTCTCACAGCTTGCGAGCGTCATCAGCACGAATGCCACAAACCATAAAACGCGTCTCATGGTCGCTCCTACTGTTTAACGGTCGGTGCGTTGTTGACGTTGGCGCGGCGTCCAGCGCTGTTAATTGCCATCTCAGTCTCGCGTCCGGCCGCGTGCGGGTCGGTACTGTGGACGCTCACGCTCACCCGCTGGTTAATATTGGTGGTCGTGGGCGCGGCGGCCGGCGCGGGTAGTGGCGCAGTCACGCCGCCGCCAAAGCCCCCCGGACCAAGCTGGCCGGCCGGACTACCCGGCGAACCGATGGGCACGGTCCGCATCGCGGCTATCGCGCCGCTAATGCCCTGCCCGCGTGCGAGCGCGCCGACGATAGCGCCCATACGGCCGAAGGCGTTCTCGATGTATTGCCCGATGTTCTCCATCGTGCGCTTGGCAAACTCGCCAATGATCTTGAAGCCATTCAGGAACGCATCGACGAAGCCTTTCACGTCCCCATGTGCGAGCGCGACCAGTCCGACAATGCCGTTCGCAATAAGCTCGATGAGGGTGGCGAACGCATCGATAATGATTTTGAAAGCAGCTACAAACACGTCCGCGAAGTTGCGCCCGACCAGCTCGAGGATGAGTCCGATTACCTTCATCAGTGGCTCAAGGGCCGCGATGGCTGGCCGCACCGCCTCCGCTATCTTGTTGAAGTACTCAAGCATCGGCCCCCAGTTGATAGCCGATTGCCCGCCCTTCATGTAGACCATGAAGTCATCCACGAGCGCCATGAGCACGACGAGCGCCGCGATAACCCATGTGAGGGGGTTGAGAAGCATGGAGCGATTGAAGAACATCCACGCAGCGGCGAGCAGTAGCATCGCGCCGCGCCAGCCAATCGTTGGTCCTATCACGTCATCAAGCGCCTTCACGAAGTTGGACACCATCCCTATGGTGAGTGAGATCGCCTGATAGGCCATCGTCATGCCGCGGATGATGTTCTCGCGGTTCGCGCGGAACCACGATTTGAACGTGTCAATGGACCGGCTCATTTCCGGCACTAGCGCAAGGCCGATTAGCGTGCGGAGCTGCCCGAGCCCGAACCGCAGGTCGTTGAACTGGAGCTTTAGCCGGTCGGCTACCTCGGCCTGCTCGTCACCGTACACCCCCCACTCTCGCGCCCGGTCGATGAGCTTGCCGAATTCCTCGCTATTGAGCGCGAGCATGCGGCGCATGGACGGGTCGATGCCCAGACGTGCGAGGAACGCGCGCTGCTGAGGCAGCGCCATGTCCTGCATTTTTGCCTGTATCTGCCCGATCACGTCGGACACGTCGCGCACCTGCCCGTTGGCGTCGCGCACGGACAGGCCGAACTTGTCGAAAATCTTCGCGCCCCGGCCCACGCCGTTCGCCGCCTCGCCCATGACTCGGGTGAGGCCGACCATGGACTGCTGTGCGGCTTCGACCGAGGAACCGGTCTGCTCGGCCGCATAGCCGATTTCCTGCAGGAAGGCGACGGACGTGCCCGTCTCGCGCGCCACGTCGCCAAGCTCGGCCAGCTTGCCAACGGCATCGCCAAAATACGCAGTGATCGCACCGTAGGCGGCCGTTATGATGCCGAACGCCTTCGTCGCGGTGCCCGCGACCCGGCCCAGCTCCATGCGAAACGAGCGGGCTTTTGCGCTGTCCTCGGTGACGCCGAGCTTGACAAGGTACTCGTCGATGAGCATGGCTATCTCACCCGTCGAAGCGGCTGCTGTCGCGGCAGCGCCTGCGCCTCGGCTATCGCCTTATCCCAGGCGTCGGCGGCTTCGTGGAAGTCCATCACGTCGTCCAGGCTGTACACGGTGCGCAGCTCGTTGAGCGAACACAGGCCGCGCATGATGGGCTTGAACAGGAACCAGTCTATGGCGTCGCCGCCAAGAGCGACTGAGCCCGATCCAGAATGCGCTGAAACAAGCCGTTGCCACCGGGAAAAAAACGGGCGAACTGGAACACGAAGCCGCGATGCACGACCTGAACCCAATGGTCCGGGTAGGTGCCAAAGTGCGCCGCGAACCTCCCGCGCTCACCGAGACTGAAGGGCGCGCCCTCGCCCACTGCTGCCCGCGTGTTTTGCATGATGAAGTCGAGCACCTCGTCGGCTTCCTCGCCGTGCAGATGCGCGAGCGCGCGGCCGAACGGCATTTCCCGCACATGCCCCTTGGCATCGAGCACCACCGAGACATCGGCCAGCACGGGGCCGAGCCGTCGCACGTTGGCAATGGCGTCGGCCGCATTGCCCGGCACCATCACATAGCGCACGTCATCGATGGAGAACTTTTCCTCGCGCCTGACTTCGCGCTTGACTGCCTGATCCATTGCCTGCCCCCTCAGTTGAATAGCCCGACTTCGAGCCGCATCGCCATGCGCTCGAAAACCATCGTCCATGTCACCGGGTTGGCCGCATTGCCCCGGATATAGGGCGGTGCGACCGTGAAATAGCCCTGCTCGGCCGTCACCACGTCCTCGTTGAGCATGTCGCGGATGGAGAGCGTGAGCGGCACGAAGCTGCGGATTGACTGGCGCTGGGAGCGCCGCAGCGAATCGAGATAGTTGTTATCGCGCGAGTGCTGCTTGAGCTGTAGCACCAGCTCGCCCGACTCGTCCGGGTGCTGCACGAACACGCCAGTCCCGCCCGCGCCGATGGAAAGCTCGCCGTGATCGACTCGAAAATTGGCGTGGATAACGTCGCCGCCCTCGTGCCAGTCCTGAATGCGATAGTCGAGAATGAGCACCGAAACCTGCTTGGGATCGAAAACAGCCATGACGTTTCCCCTTTAGCGCACGAAATTGACGATGACATCGGCCGTGTGGATCGCGCCGGCGAGCTTGAGCGCGACCTGAATGGGCGGGGCGCGCCGTTGGTCGCGGTCGGTGTCGGAGAGGTTGTCAACCGAGTCGGCCCAGATGTACCAGCCCGTGTCGAGGTAGTCGCCCGATGCAAGCTCACCGAACTCGTCGCCCGTCCACACGCCCGGTGCGAATGCGCCATTGCGCACGCCGTCGCGGCACGCCTTCTCGATGGCGTTCACGAGCCGGTGCGTGCCGGGGTCGGTAAGCGGCACCTTGGTCGGGCTGAGGTACAGCACGTTGAAAACGTTGCGCTGCGCTTCGTCGCAGAACCAGTCGAGAATATGAACTTCGTCCCAATAGCGCCCGCCGATCACCGTGCCCTGCGCGACCATCGCCACGTCATCAAAGTACGCGTAGTAATTGATGCCAAGCGCCTCGGCCTGCGAGGCCTGCGTCTCGGTCAGCGGCTCAGGTGTCACAAGCGGCTGCTGCTTGAACTTCATGGTTATCGTGGTGTTGTTCGCCTGGAAGTTGACGGAGAGCGCGCGGGCGAGGAACGAGATAATCGCGTAGCGGTCGTCGTGGTCGTACTGCGCGACCACGCGGTAAGCCTGCCGGTCGTAGAGCTGGCGGAAAATATTGGTCGTCGCCTGCGAGAGGTTCGCGGCCGACATCGCGGTGACGCCGAAAACTTTCCGGTCTGCGCCCATGATGTAGTCCGCGGCGGCCGTGATGGTCGCGTCGTCGAGCGGGCTGCGCACGGCAACGCCCGCATACCAGTTGGACATGACTTCGGATAGGGATTGCATCGCCTCCGCAAGGGTCTGCGCGGGCTGCGTGACCTGATTGGTGCCGGGAACGAGATACGTTGGCGACACGTTGTCCAGTCCCATGATCGCGCCCAGGTAGCCGGAGCCTGAGCCCGTGACGAAGCCGAGCTGCACGCCCGCGCCTGTCACGCGGGACTGGATGATGAAGCGCGTGCCTACGTTGTCCCATATGCACGTCAGCCCGTCCGGTGTGATAACGGTGTCCACGGCCTGCGCGACGCCCGCGAACGTGGTCGCTTGGGACAGGTCGATGCCGCTGTAGTCGGTCATCACGCCGCTAATCGGGATGCTGAAAGAGCCGTCCGAGATTGCGGAGAAGGTTGATATTGGCTGCGTGACGGGTCGGCCGAACACGGCCGCAGCGGTCGCCGGGATAGTGTTCTCGTCCGCATCCCACCGCGCGACGATGAGCTGGCGCGGGCGCGGCGACTGCGCGAAAAACTTCGTGGCGGCGGCGTAAGTCTCGGACGTGAGTCCCCACGCCTGACTGACCGCCTCAAGGGTTGACATCGCAAGCCATTGGGAACCGGCGTCGTTAAACGGCGCGACTTCAGGGCTGAACAGCGCGAGCATGCCGAAATTGCGCAGCGCCGACGCGATGGGCGTCAGGTTGAGCTGCACGTTCACCACGCGCGAGAGCGGCAGGGTAGTGGCCATTTTTCCGGCTCCATAAAAAAACCCCGCACAGTGGGCGGGGTTAATGGTTCATTCGGCGTCGTCGTCGGGCGGTTCAACCCGTATATGCTCGGTGCCGTGCTCGTAGTGGACATCGATGTTCGCGCGGCGCATGGTGAGCAGTTCCACTTCAATAATCTCGTTGACACTGAGCACCAGATTGAACCGTGCCCGTTCCTCCTGCGTCCCGGCGAGTCCCGACAGGTCCGTGATCGCACCGAGGCTCACGAGCCCAGCGCGGACCTTCCTGAACGCCGCGCGCCCCGGCTCCGATTGCAGGATGCCCCACGCGAAGCAGGCCAGTTCATAAGCGTTGCGCCCGAACGCTTCGAAGGTGAGGGTATCCATGCGCGAGGTGGTCACGCGCTCCAGCTCGTTATGCCCGTCGAAGTCGCTGCGCGCCGGTCCCTGTTCGGTTGAGCTTGAGACATCGAGAACCACGAAAGCTCGGTCCTGCGTGGGTCCGTCGCTCCACTCCGCGCGCACGTCGCCGCTAGCCAGTCCCAAAAGCCGCGCCGTCTGGCGCCGCAGTTCGGGAAGGTCGCACCGCAAGGCAGTCAAAAAAGCCATAGTCGTTCCAGTCCTGCAGAAAGGTCACTTTGTAAATCTCGCCCTTCCAGTGCACCTTGTCGCCAAAGCCAAGCGGCTGCGCGGCGAAGATGTGGATTGTCGGGTGCGCGCGCTCGCCCTCTGCAAGCATGAGCAGATCGGAGGGCGTGGCCGGATGGACGACCGCGTCCACCTCGTCGGGCGCATACGTCGCGTCCCATTCCCCCGTCTCGTCCCACACGCCGGCGCGCCGCTCGATGGACAGCAGCACATGCCACGCTGGATCGAAAATGACTTCCCGCAGGTTCATCACTTCGTTTCTCCTGCACGGCGCACGACGCCGGTCGCAGCCTGCCGCAGTTGCCCGCTATCAATGAGAGGACGGGAGCTGCCTTTGCGCTTGATGGTCGCGGGTTTGAGCGCCTGGAAGGCGGGATTGGGGTTCGTGATTTCCTGCTGCACGCCCGCGCCCGCGATGAGCGCGAGCTTTTCAAAAGCCGCCTCCACACTCTGCTTGCCCGCGAATGCAAGCTTCAGCTCGCCCGCGAGCGTGCGCACATAGCGGTCTTTGCGGTTGATGACGGACTGCCGGATGAAGGGCCGCGCGGGGATGCCTGCGGCCGGCGCACCGAGGTCGTGGATTGCGGCGAGAGTCGCGAGCGAAATATTGCTGCCCTCATGCGCGCCGGTTTCGCCCGGATACCCTACGACGACTTCGTACTGCGCCGTCCGCGTAATCGTCGCGAGCAGCTTGTCGAGCTTGCTGAAGTTAAAAGGCGGGCCAGTCTGAGCCACTGTGCCACCTCCCTGAGTACTGGTCGCGCTCGTCGGGCGGCTCGGCATCGAGCGGGGTGCCCGGCAGGATCGGCGTCGCGTTGAGCACCAGTGCGCCCATTCCGACAATGCGGGCCATCGACCACCACTGGATGCCGTATGTCGTCAGGCCGAGGAAGTACGGCACGTCGCCCGCTCCGCCCGAGCTACTGCCCGCGCCAACCGCGCCATACGTGACCGCGAGGGCACCGGCTCGCCGGGAGAGCGTGTAGCGGAATATGCCTGTAGCCATGCCTCCACCAGCGTCAGTAGCGCTCTGCGCTCGCATGTTGGAGAGCGCAAGCAGGTGCGCGGCGAGCGTAGTGACGCCCTGCACATACTTTTTGCCCCACGGCGAAAAGCCATTCCACGGCAGCGCGTCATCGAGCGCCGCCTGTACCTGCTCGTCGCTGTTCTCCGCAAACTCAGGGAACCGCGCACGAAAGTCCTCGACCGTGACGACCGGCGCACGGCGCGCGGATGGGCTACTCATCGCCTTGCGGCGCGTCGCGCTTCTTTCCGCGCCGGCGAGACGCCACGTTCTCTGACTCGCCTTCCGCTTCCTCGCGGTCGGCCTTTTCGACTTCGGTCTCGGGCTGCTCTGCGTGCTCGTCCTCGGTCGTCTCGGTGAGCGTGCCCTCATCGACCCAATGCTTGCCGAACGCGCTTTCCTTGAACTTCGCCCACACCGTAGCGTCCACGGGCGTAATACGGCCCGCAGCCAGCTCGATATTGTGCGGCACGCCGGGAATAACGAGCGGTTGCTTGCCCGTGTTCTGTACGTAAACCATTGCGGGCGCGGACTCACCGCGCCCCTTCGGATCAGCCATGATGGTGTCACTCCTTAAAGCCCGTCTACATAGAGGGCGGATTTCGGGTACTTCCAATGCACCCCCGCATACTTGTATTCGGCCGGGATTTGCGTCTCGAGCCCGAACACCTGGGGCGCATGGAAAATGATCGGCATGGGGATATACATCACGAGGTTTCGCTGATTGCGCTCGTAGACGATCATCCGAGCCGTGTCGCCGCTACCCGCTTCGTCGAGGTCCGGCCCACCGACAAAATCCACGTCGATGTTGTGCTCTACGGTCGAGAGGTTGTTGTCCTGCAGAAAGCTCAGGATCGTCGTGTCGGAGTTGGGCGAGCGCGGCGTGCTCGCGATATGGCCGAACTGCGGGCCGGGGATGACGATGGTATCGACGATGCTGTTGCGCTTCGTCTGCGTCCACACCTGCGTAATCGCCCGGTTCACGTCCATGAGGATCTGATCGGGAGTCGTCGCCGGGTTGAGCCAGTCGCCGTTGATGGCTGGCATGATCGGCACATATGGGTTATTGAAAACGCCCGTCAGCTCATACTCGCCGTAGAGTCCGACGACATTCATATGGCGCTGGTAGGCGTCCATGCACGCGTCGGCGCGGTCGGTGTCGAGCGGGATATTGAGCCGCCCCGAGATGCGCAGCTCCTCGAACGTGAAGGCATAGGCTAGTGCGCCGCCCACGACCGGCACGCTCTCCATCGCGTAGAACACATCGACGCGCGGCAGATCGCGGCCCTTGAGCGAATGGCGACGGCCACGGCCCGCGAAGTCTTTCATCTTGTAATCAATGCTCGTAGCCCAATCTGGCGGCTCGTTGGATATCGGCACCAGTCGCTCATAGTCGAGCGGTTCGCGAAGCCGTTCATAGACTTCGGTTTCGATATAGGCGAGCTGCGAGACGAGGAACGCAAGTGCCTCGGGCGAGTCCACCAGTTGCAGTTTCGGGTCCGAGAGGAAGTCCCGGAGCACCTGAGTACGGTTCGGCTTCATTGCGCTCCCCTGATAAAAAAAGAGGGCCGACCGGTTCCCTGCGGTCAGCCCGAAAAAGCAGCGATAAGGCTTAGGTTTATGGAGGCGTTGCGGCGGCCTCTGGCAGCTTGATACGGTTCAGCCGCAGCAGCGCAATGCCACCTGCATCGGCTACGCTGTCCCAGAAAGCACCCGTGACAGGCAGCGCGCCGCCGACTGATAGCGTGCCGTCCGTCTCTGCGGACACGGGGTCGCCCACGTTGCAGCCCGCAACACAGATCGCCCAGATGCGACCGAACTCCATCACAGGCACGGCCGAGTTGGGCGGGTAGAACCACTCGCCATCTGCGTTCGCAGGCCATACGGGATGCCGCACGGTCACGCCCGTGACTTCACTGCTTGCGGTGAGCGGCACAATGCGCCCTTCCTCGTTCACTCCGACCGCGACTCCGACATCGACCGGCTCGTCCGTGCCGTTCGTGTAGCTCACGATGGAGCTGATATTGATGTCGGCGTCCATGCCTGGAATACCAAGCTCGAACAGCTTGTCGCCGTAGGTGCCCAGGTCGATTCGTCCAGTAGCCATGATGTCTGTCTCCCGATTAGGTGTGCCGTTACTTCGCCGCGGCGCGACGCGTGAGGCGGTGCGACTGCTGGCCGATCCACTTCGCGCGGGCTGCGTCCGGGTCGGGCAGACCGTCAGCGGTCACGGCTCGCGCGCCCTCCTTGCCCTTCTCCGCTTCCTCGCTGCGCATCGCGAACGTGAGAGCATCGGCAACCGGGTCGGTGCGGCGCGTGGACGAGCTCTCCGTCACGCTCGATGCGAGCACGGCGAACGCGGTGCGGATCGCGGTGTCGTCTGCATCGTTCAGTGCCTTGCCCGTGAGCACTGCATCGATGAGCGGCTTGCGCGCGTCGTAGTGCGAGGCGACGACTTCGCGCCGGATCGCTGCGCACGTCTTGCCGTCCGTGACGATCTTCGGCATCAGACGCTTCGCGTCATCGAGCGTCTTGACCCAATCGGCAACCATCGCGTCTCGCTGCTCGGGCGTCATCACGTCACGGCTCATGGAAGCAATGCGCGCGGACTGGTCATCGAGCACAGCCTGAATGGCGCTTGGATTGGAGACGGTTAGTTGCGCGTCTCCATATTTCACACTCGCCGCGAGCTGCTGCTTCTGTGTCTCGATGGTCGCAAGGGCTGCGGTGAGCTGCCCCTGTACCTTTTCGACGGCGGCGGCGGCAACGTCGTCGAGTTCCAATGGAATGCCATCGACCACAATGCGTCGCGTAGCCATCTTCCGTTCTCCCTGAGTTTCCGCATCAGCAATTGCGCACGCCGGACCACAGCGCGCGGCTCCTACCAGTGCCACGGAATTGACGCGGATATCCCGTTGCACTGCGTCGTACTTCTGCCCGTCCTGCTCGCCGGCAGTCCAGTCGAGCGTCGCGTCGTAGGTCGCGCTGAGTTGCCGCTTGCCTGCGGCGATCGCATCGAGCGCGTCCTGCGAGTGAAAGATGAGATCAGCAGCTACGTAGATCGCGTCGCGGTGCGCGTTCGTGACCGTGCCTACTGCCTTCTCGCGCCAGTTCGCGGGCGTCACGCGGCCAACATGCTCATGCGTGATCGGCGCGCTGTTGTAGCTCGCCATTGCGCCGGGCCTGAAAACTTCCTCGGGCGGGCGGTACACTGCGAATACCCGCATCGGGTCGCCGTCCATGTCCAGCTCGTAGGCGTGGTAGTACTGGACGCCCGTTCGTGCGACTCGCGCGGGCACAGTGACAAAGCCGTCCGGGTGTTGCACGCGGCGGCTCATGAGCACGTCGATAAATTCGCGCATGGCAGCTCCTAATGCGACGTGCGGCCGATGAGCATGTCCGCAAGCTCAACGGCGACATCGACCATCATGTCGCGCGACATACCGCTCGCCGCGCCCTTCGCCACGAGCGCACACATGATTTCCAGCGCGAAGCGCTCGCGCTTGCTCACTCCGACCGCGTGCGGCGAGGGCCAGCCGTGTGCTGTCTGTTCAAACACTTCGCCGCCGTCAAACGCTGTCTGCTGCGGGTAGTACGGCCCGCCGTCGATTACATTCATGCTGCTTCCTCCTCGCCCGCGTAGCCGAGCAGCGGTATAGCCACGCATCGGCAGTTCACGTCATGACCGGGATGCCCGGTTTCCGCTGGCGGGTCATCCCATGCGAACACCTGTCCCTCGTTATCAGCGTGGCTTTGCCTCACGCGCTCGTCGAGCGACGTTGACCAGCGGTAATGCGTGATGCCCAGATCCTGTTGCCGTACCTGCGTAATCGCCGCATTGGTCTTGGCCGTCTGGTCGCGGGCAATGAGCTTCGCGCGGTTCTGCGTCACGCCGTAGCGTTCCTCGATGCTCCCTGCTAGCGCCTCGTAGCGCTGGCCCTGTTGCACGCCGAGCAGCACCGTCTGATTCAATTCCGACAGGTACTGCGTCGGAATTGAGCGGATCAGGTTGACGTTCTGTGTGCGCGCGAGCGTGAGCGTGGGCTCAATGCCCTGCGCGGCGAGTATGGGTGAGATGTCGATGCCGTATGCGCTCTGTAGCGAGGCGGCGAGCGCCTGCTGCGTCTGCTCGTCCTGCGCCTGTATCATCTGCTCGGCAATCCACTCCGCACGCCAACCCATGCGGCCGACCGTCGCCTGCGATATGTCGTCGATGGCGCGGTTGATCGCGGCAAGCAGTGCGCCACTCGTGATGTCGCGCCATGCGTCGGTCGTCGCGGCATACATATGCTCGTTGCGCTTGAGCATGGGAAGCATGTACTCGTCGGTCGCATCGGTCAGCTCACGCACGAGCGCGAGAAGCGCATTGCGGTAGGCGAGTTCAGCCCTGCGGGACGGTCGCGATGGCCGGAGCTGGCGGGCTCGCAGCGGCAGGCGTCGCCCCTCCCGCTGCCGCCGCTGCTGCGCTAGCTGGTTGAGATTGAACACCCGGCACTCCCGGCAACTGCGGACCCGCAGCAGGCGGCGGCATGTAGCTCGCCAGTTCCTCGGCGGTCTGTATGTCGTCGTCGCTCACCGGGTAGGTGTTGTCGTTGCGAAGCTGCTCAAGCACCTTCGCCTCAGTGACGACGCCGCGATTGAGGTAAATGTCGTCGCGCTGCGCATTCCATAGCGCGGTCTGCGCCGTATCCTTGCGGCTCAGTTGCCACAAGGGTTTGAACGAAATTTCAAGATCCTCGATGAGCCGTCCGAACGCGTTCATTGAGAGGATCGAGTAGAGCAGTTCGAGCACGGGACGCAGGTTCTTTTCCTGCTTCGCCTTGAGCATGTCGTAGTAGTTGCGCATGTCCGACTCGCCCGTCGAATTCATGCCTCGCGGAGAGGTGCCGAAAAGTCGCGTGGCCGGTATGTCGGTCGCGCCCGCCATGCGTTCCATGAACGTGACCAGCACCTCGGGCACGCCCGCGAATGTGTTGACCTTCTTCTCGTAGCTGTCGGACGCGTCGAGCACGAGTGCGTGATTGACGCTTTTCATGAGCGCTGCAAGCTCGAAGCGCTTCTTTAGCGTCTCGGTGCCTTCGTCGCTCGCGAGCTGAATGCGAAGTTGATCGATGCGTAGCACGTCCACGCACGCCTCGAAAAACATCGACGCGGTGCATTCTGCAACCGTGTCATTACGCTGTAGCTCGTCGTAGAGCGACTGTAGAACGCTGTCACTCCACCACTGATTCTGCCGTTGCAGCGTGAGCGGCAATTGCGAGCCGTCCATGATGAGCAGCCGCGAGCGGTGTATGGTCTGCGCGCTCGGCCCACGGATGCGATAAAACTCCGGTCGCCAGTTCGGGTTGCGCAGGTCGATCATGGGCACGTTCGACGCCGGGAACACATGGTAGCGGTCGAGCGCGATGAGCCCATTGAGCGAGCCCTGTCGGATCGATTCCACGTCAAGCGGCGTTGCCGGGTCCTCGCCCTCGATGGACGGGTAGAGCGCGCAGCCGCCGTAGAGCCGCCCCCACTTGATAACGCTCGTCACGATGTCGGAGACGTTGTAATCGCGCTCGGCATCTTCCAGCGCCTCATGCGCGTCGCCATCGTCTGTTTCGAGCGTGATCCATTCGCGCGTCATGTCCTCGGCGGGTGCATCGACGATCTTGCGACAGAGCCAGTTGCTCGAATACATCGCCTCAAGCTCGCTCTGACTGATGCGGTGCCGGAACACATACCGGCCGTAGCTCATCTTGTCGGCGCGCGTCATCAGGCCCGCGACGAAGTTGCGCAGCGTGTCGAGCCAGTGAATGCCCGGCCGCGCGATGCTGCTCATCCTCAGTCCCCTATGCGAGCGCGGTGAGCACCCGCTCGATGTTCACGACGCGCGTCGCGTGGTGAATGGGCTTGACCGATGACTGCGGGTTGCCCAGGTTGACGGCGCGCGAGACGGCAAGCCAGTTGCGCGTGTCGGCCCAATGGTTCACGCGGTTCTCCGCCCACCACCACGCCGATGCGAGCGCCGCCGGTTCGGGCGTTTCAAGCAGCTCGGGCCGGTCGGTGAGCGGGAGATCGAGCGCGAGGCCTGCGGCCGTGTAGTTGCTACGACCGGTGAGCTGTATGAGGCCGCGGCCGATGAAGCGCCAGCCGTCGCCGCTCGCGATATTGCCGTTGCCCATGCGCCCTGCGTACACCTGATTGGCAAGCGCCTCGGGCCGGTTCGCAAGCGAGCGGGCGAGCGCATTGGGAACGCGATGCCGGCCGCTTTTGTCGCCCGTTGAAAACCTGCTCGGCCACACGTCAGCCATGCGCTGCGCGCTGTAATTCATGTTCTCAACGAGCCGGGTGAACATCGCGGACTCGTAGGCGCACTGCCCGATGAAAGCCGCCACGCGCACCGGAGTATTGATGTCGAAGCGCTCGCAGGCCGTGTTGACGGGTTCGAGCCAGCGCCCGACATCGACACCCGGCACCGCGTGCGCGAGCGTGTGAGCGGTGAACATCAGGCCCCGCCAAAATGCTGCTGGATGAGTACTTGCGCCAGCTCCCATAGCGCTAGGCCAACAGCAATGAGATTGACCTTGGGCACGTTCACGACCAGCGACGCCGCAACGAGCGCGACGAAGGACAGGGCCATCAGTACTATCGCGAAGATCGACATGGAGAAGCCTCCACTACGGATAACGTAATGAGCGCTACGGGGCACGAACAGGAGTAAGCAACCTGTAGGGAAAGCACACAAATTAGTGTGTTGGCACGGCTCGCGGTCGCGTCGAGCCGTGGAACAACATGCGCAGACTGGCTTGCTGCGCCTTATGCCGCCTGAGTTTGCGACCCGGCAAGAGTTCTTTTGCGTGATGTTTCACGAAACCCAATTGAGCACCGTGCCCTCGATGAGTAGCTGGTGCACGGCATCGCATAGCACGTCCACCTGATCGTCGAAAGCGTGTGTGTCGTCCTCGGTGAAGGCTTCGCACTCGGAGATAAAATCCGTCACCCAAGGCGCGTCCTCGGGCAGCACGACAAGCCCTGCCTCGCAGCTCGGAGCCGCGCCCTTTACGCGGATGCTCTTGTCTTTGTTGCGCGGGATGCCGAGGATCGGGATGCCGCCCTTGCGACGGATTTCCTGAATGAGCCCGGTCCCGCTTGATTTGTCCTCAACCATCAGCGCCGAGAGCGGGACGTTGGTGCGATGGTCGTAAGGCTTGCACTTGTTCCAGAAGTCGATGGCGTTGCGCTTCAGCTCCGGCGACTCCCATCTGTCGCGGATGAGGTTCACCGCGTAAATGCGGCCGTCCGAGCCTAGCGCCCACTCCATGAATACCGTCCAGTCGTTGCGCTCGCTGGTTTTCTGAGCCGTGTCCGCGATAATCAGCCGCCGAACGATGCGCGGCAGCGCACGCCAGCGCGGGAACCATTGCCCTTTGAGCAGGTTACCGCCTTCCTCGGTCGGCTTCTGCTGGTACTGCGCGGAGAACACCCGACGCCCGATGCGCTGACCATCGCGGTTCGTGCCGCCCTGCTCCATCGCGAGCAGTTCTTCAAGCGGCTCCTTGTAGGGCCAATAGCTGAAGCGGCCCTTTTTATCGGTCACGCTTGCATCGATGCAGCGCCGGTAGTTGTAGGCGTAATGCTTGACGTAGTGCGCGTCGATGAGCGCGGGGATTTCGACGTAGTGCCAGTCGCCGGGAAGCCCACCGTCTTTGATAAATCCCGTGCAGTCATCGACGGCCAGCCGCTGCATGATGACGATAATCGGCGTCTGCGAGTTCGCGCGGCGGCTCTTGACCGTTGACACCAATCGTCTGTTCGCGCGCTCGCGCAGAGGCTTGCTGTACGCGTCGTCGATCTTCAGCGGGTCGTCGAGAATGATCGCGCCTTGAAACCCCGGAACCATGCGCCCCGCGCGAAACCCGGTGATCTGCCCGCCGAGCGCGACCGCGTACACGCCGCCCGCCGTGCGGCCGTCCACCGTCACGTTCCAGCGCTTCAGGCTGCGGCTGTCGTCGCGCAGGGTGCGCGGCCACATCGCCTGATACTCGTCGGACTGGATAAGCTCTCGCGCCTTCTGGCTGTTGAGCAGCGCCAGCTCGTCGCCGTAGCTGATATGGAGGAAGCGCGCATATGGGTTAAGTGCGAGCCCTCGGGCGATGAGATTGACGACGACAAGCTCTGTCTTGCTCGCACCGGGCGACACGTTGATAACCACGTTTGCCCAGGTGCCGTCGATGATCTTCTGCACCGCGTCGCAGATGACGAGATGGTGCCAATTGAGGCGAAACGGCACGCCCTCGCGCAGCTGAAAAAAGTAGCTGCTGAAAAAGACATGATCGTCCTCGCACGCCTTGCGCCGCGATTCGAGCCGCCATTGCTCCTGCGACGTGCCGCGCATCCACGCGGGAGGCGGCTTGCGATTCGTGCGGAACGGCAGGATTACCGTGTCCACGGACTCACCCGGTCAAACGCTTGCGCCCGTATTTTTCCAGCTCGTCCTCAATGATTGCGCGCGCCGTTTCCTCGTTCTCAACCATCGGCGTCGCGTCGCTGTCGCGCGGCGGGACGCCCTCAGCGTCGGAGAGCTTCCAGCCCGCGCGTGAGCGCAGGTAGAAAGTCGCCGCGGACACGACCGGCGCGCTCTCGCGCTCGGTCGTCGCAATCCGGTACAGGTTCCACGCAACCCGCGCCGTGCAATGCTCAACGGAGATAGCTATCTCTTTTTTGAACGCACGGACGAGCGTGTTGTAGGTCACGGGCCTGCCCGACTCCGGGTTGATGACGTGCTGACAAATGTTCGCGAGCGGCACGCCGCAAAGCAGCAGCGCGCGCACGACCGCCGTGTCCTCTTTGGTGGGCAGGAACTTGCGTCCCGCGTGAGCACCGTTGCGAGCCATGATTGGCTACCGGATATTGATGAACTTGTGGGTCTGTAGCGAGACGCGCCAGCCGTAGCGGTGGGCGGCTTCGATGCACAGCTCGGTCGCCGTGCGCGACTCGGAGAGCGGCTGTAGCCAGATCGGCGTGCCGTGCCGTTCGCTGTACGGCTGCAATCGCTCGAGAACGGTTTCGATGTCGCTGCGCTTGCCGACTGGAAACTTGAACTCGTCGGCGCGCTCAAGCGCCCTTTCGAGTACCTTACGCCCGCCCGGCATGTGGTACTTCGGACTCACCGTGAGAAAAGCCGTGCGGCCGACATAGGGCGTATAGGTGCCTGACGTCTCAACCTGCACGCGCTTGCCCGTTTTCTGCAGCCGTCCGATGAGCTGGCGCAAGTCGTACTGACAGGGCTCGCCGCCCGTGATGACGATATGGCGTGCTGCCGAGTCGTGCGCAACGTCCGCAAGCTGCTCCACGTCGAACCAAGCCCAGGAGCCTTCCGCGAGCGCGGTCTTCGCCTTTACCTCGCCCTGGCTCACAAGCCGCGCCTCGTCGCGCGGCCATGTGTGCTTAGTGTCGCACCACGGACAGCCCACGTCGCAGCCCTGCATACGGATGAACAGCGCAGGCGTTCCCGTAAAGCCGCCCTCGCCCTGCAATGAGTCGAATGTCTCATTGACTGGAAACCAGTGCGCAGCGACGTGGCTCAGACCGTGTACGTTGCACTGCATTTGCGGGTTTCCTCCACGCATACTGATTTGAGCCGAACGCCCGTGCCTCCAAGCAGCGCGGGGCCAATCACGGTGGTGAGATATGCGGCCATGCTCTCGGCTGTCGGGTTAAAAGGTAGCTTCACAATGGTCGGGTCGTACTCGCGCAGGCTCACATAAAGCGGGTCTTCGATCCAAAGCAACATGCGATGGTCCCAGTTTTCCTCAAGCCACACGCAGAGCTTTGATTTGATGGCGCCGAAGTCGATCACGCGCCCGAGCGCGTCGAGCGCGTCAGACTCGCAGCTGAAGTGGATGCGATAGTTGTGGCCGTGCAGGTGCGCGCACTTGCCTTCGTGGCCGTACACGCGATGGCCGCAGGAGATGTCGTGATAGCGGGTAACGGTGAGCATGATTCAGAACTCCTGTCCGCGCACGATGCTCATGAACTCGCTGCGCGCCTCGGGCTTCTCCCGCAATGCGCCGCGCATCACACTGGTCGTCAGAGTCGTCTCATGCTCGCGCACACCGCGCGTCGTCATGCACGAATGGGTCGCGCGAATAACGACGCCGAGTCCGCGCGGCTCAATGAGCCGTTCAATCGTGTCCGCGAGCTGCACGACTGCTTCCTCCTGAATCTGCGGGCGCGACATGACCCAATCGGTGACCCGGTTGAACTTCGATAGCCCGATGACACGCTCGCCCGGTATCACGCCGAGCCACGCGTTACCCGTGACGCTGCACAGATGGTGCGAGCAGATCGAGCGCACGGTGATCGGTCCGACCGTGTAAAGCTCATCAAGGTTCTTCGCGTTCGGGAACTCCGTAATCGCTGGCTGCGGCTGGTAGCGACCTTTGAAAACCTCGCGCACATACATATGCGCGACACGGCGAGCCGTGCCGGCCGTGTTGTGGTCTTCGTCGATGACGAGCGATTGGAGCAGCGCGCGCACATGCGTCTCGGCTTCCTCCTGTATCGCGTCAAGTTCTCCGGCCTCAAGCCAGTTCGCGATGTTGTCATTCGCCCTGTACGGGATGCCCTGCTCCCGCAGGCGTTCGATGACCTTCGTCGAAGTGTTCACGGTTTCACAGTATGGAATTGCGCTATGCGGCCGCGCGTGCATTGTGAAGGCTCCTGTAGCTATCGAGTACCTGAAGAAATAGCTTCAGGTTATAGCCGGATGAGATCGCGTTAAATAGCAGCGTGCCGATGCGCGCTTCGAGATCGAATTGCAGGTACATCGCGCTCGCCGCGCAGATGAGCCAGTTCGGGCTCCATATGCCGTGCCACGCGTCGCCGCGCGCAAGCCGCTCGGGCTCGATGCCGAATGCGCGGATGCGATCAAAGACCGCCTGCTCCCTGCATCGCGCGAACTCCGCGCGATCAAGAAAGAGCGTGCGACCGTGACCCATGTAAAGCCTGATGCAGCCGTAGCGCGCGCCGTTTGCCCATGCTGACGAGTCGCACATATAGGGCCGGTAGTGCTTCAGGTACTCCATATTGGTAAAGCCGAGCCAATGCACGCGCCGCGTCCCTGCGAGTCGCATCACGCCGTTGATGAAGCCCTTGCGGCGAGGGGTGCCCACACCGCTCCCTATTCCGACGACATCGGAGCTTGCGTAGTAGCGCTCAAGCACTGCGGGCGTGTCGCCGCGCGTGAAGATCGGCAACGGATGGAAGCCGCGTTCGAGCATCGTGTCGTAGTTGCGCAGGCTCGCGACCGGGTCTCCGATCACATCGAGCGTGAAGTAGCGCCACGGCTTGACGGGCAGTGTCGTCAGGAACTCGCAGTACTCGTCTAGCTTGACTGTGCGCCCCATTTTCCACGCGGTGAACGCGCCCGAGTCGACGAGTAGCCGCACGTCTTTCCTGCGCTGCAGATCGTTGAGCGCATCGTTGTCGAAATAAGGGTACGAAAGCAGCATATTGACCATTGGCCCCGCAGCGCCTTCGCTCGCCGCGTCACTGAAGCTCATGCTCAATATCCGCATCGGTCAATGCAGCGTCGATTGCCTCTTTCGCAGCTTCCTCCTGCGCGGGCTCAACCAGCACAGTCACTCGTACCTTCAACCCCTCAAGGTTCTCGCCGTCGCGCTCGTGCGGCACGAAGTCCGTCTCCCAGCCATCGACGATAAAGGCTATCTCCGAGTCGGAGAACCCGGTCAGAGACAGATCGAAACCCATCTCCTGCAAGCCCTTCATCTCGACTGTCAGCAGCGCATCGTCCCATGACGCATTGAGCGTGAGCTTGTTGTCCGCGAGCATGTAGGCGCGCTTCTTCGCCTCCGACCAGCCACGCGCGACCATCGTCGGCGCTTCGTTGTAGCCAAGCTGGCGAGCCGCGAGCAGCCGCCCGTGACCTGCGATGAGATTGCCGTCCTCGTCCACCAGCACCGGGATCGTCCAACCCCACTCGCGCATCGACGCGGCGAGCTGCGCTACCTGCTCGTCGCTGTGCAGCCGCGCATTGCGCGCGCTCGGGATGAGCTTTTCAATCGGCCAGCGACTTACTTCGTCGGCTGGCCATTGGGTCTCGTTCACAGGTGCTCCGGGAGCCTAGAGTGGCTTGAACGCTACTGTGCTATACGATGCAATCACATCATATGACAGTATGTATATCCGTACAGGCAAAAAGAAACCCGGCGCGAGAACCCGGCCGGGTTATTGGGAGTGTGTGAGCCGTTCGGAGCGCATCCGTCCAGCCTCGTATCATCTTAGTAAATTTCCGCGTTTTTGTATGCTTCGGCGTCCGGTTTGTACGCATTTGCGTTATCCGCGTTCAAGCGCCGGACCTCGTTGCAGCGCTCGGCCAAGGTGCGGCGGAATGCGGACAGCGTGACCACGCGATCCTCAATTGAGCGCCCCGCGATGAGCGCCTTCTGATCGGTGATTGCGCGCGAGCGAAAACGCTCGATGCCCGACATGAGCCCGGCGCGACTGAGCTGGAAGTGATCGAGTAAAGCCGGGACGGGGATGCAGTGCAGGTAGTAGCAGAAAAAGCGCTGCTTGAGTTTGCCCGGTGGCTGCGCCTCTATCGCCTTGTTCAGAAAATTGAGTTCCTGAGCACAGGGCGCGTCCGGCCCGTCGAGGACCGTGGGATCGGGGATGCGCATTTTCGCGAGCAGGTTCTTTGGCGGTGGCGGAATATAAAGACGGCGGGAGTGATACCACGCTGACCAGCGCAGGCAGAGCAGATGGTCCGCGGAGTCGCGGCGATGGTCGTCACGCAGCATGTGTTGTCTCGGTCTGGGTGAGCTGGTCCATGTGGCGCAATGCGGTGGCGCTGTCCCGTGCGTCAGGCCAGAGAAAAGAAAGGGCTTGCGGCGTGTGCAGGAATTCGACGACGCGCTGATGATGCGCGCGAAACTGAGGTTCTTCGAGTGCGTCGTAGGAGATCGAGCGCGGCACTGCGATGAGCACGCCGTCAGGACCGGGCACATAGTCGGCGTGACCAGCGCCGACCGTCGCCCATGCGCGCAGCGCCTCGGGATCTGAGAACACGGCCTGCGCCTCAAACAGCCGGCGAAGCATCGCAAAATGAATGCCGTGCGGCACGGGACTGCGCGGCGGACTCCATGAGAGCCCAATCGTTTCGCCCGGCTGCATTGAGTTGACGTGCTCAAGATAGCGCCTGAACTCGCGCTCATCGGCTTCTGTCACGCCAAGCAGGGTATCGCTGTCTGTTTTGACTAGCAGGATGCGCGGCATCGGTATGCACTCCCGCATACGCATAAAGCTCGCGTCGCGCGACGGCCGCAGCAAAGTTCCCGTGCTGTGCTCGCACGCGCTCGACGAGCGCCAGGGCAAGACGACAGTCTCCACGTCGCAGAGCGGCAGCAGCAAGGGTGAAGCGCAGCCAGCAGCGCGCTCGCTCGATGTCGTGCCGGTCAACAGTGCCCATTCCGCACATGATAGTCCGCAAATAGTCCAGTTGCACCGACTGTAATGGCAAACCGTGTTATTGTTATATGTTGCACATATCACAGCACCGCACGCAGCCACAGCACGCCACATTAACGCACACGAGGCAAGGGATATTCCACACATGACGACGACGAAAACAGTCGGACGCGAGAGCGGCACGCTCGTCGCGGGTTCGCTGCCCTGGCAGCTCGCGCAGCTCAAACCGGGCGACGCCCTGCTATTCCCTGACGGGCCGTACCGCTCGCAGGGGCTGAACGTCGCGATGAACCGCTTCGCCGCCGCGCACGGGGGCCGCTTCGCGCTAGCCGTGTGCATCGGCACGCCGCAGACGTTCGACGGCACGGCGTTCCGCTTCTACCGGATCACCCGGATCGAATAACCGGCGCAGCGCTCGCAGGGGCGGCACGGGCGGCACGCGGGAACGCCTGCGCGCATATACATACAGGGCGCACCGCGACGACCCCGCACAATTGGCACGTCGCGCGCAGCATGGTCGGACCCTGTTTTTAGAATACATACTCTAAATTTTTTATTGTTATACGCCGCGTATAACAATAATATACATACAAGGAAGTAGCAAACAGAGAGGAACCTGAAATGACACTGAACGCAACGGCACTCACCGAGTACGAGGAATGGGAAGCCGAATTCGCAGACCTTGAGGGCGCTTGGGAAGAAGCAAGCGCCGATCACGGCGACGCACTCAACGCCGTCGAAGACGCTGAACGGGCGCTTGAGCGCGCGAAGCGCAAGGTCGAACGCACGCGCGAAGCTGTGCGGCGCGCGAAAGCGAAGGTTGATGCACATCTGGCGGATTGCCCGATTGACTGAGAGAGGAACCTGAAATGAGAGTCGCTGAACTGATTGCAATGCTCGAAGAGATGCCCGAGGACGCCGAAGTGCGCCTTGCGCAACAACCGAACTGGCAGTTTGAGTACGCCATCGGTGAGGTCGTGATGGTTGGCCCCGACGCCCGCCCCCCAGACTGGCAACCGGACCCCGACGACGACGACGACGACGAGCAACCCGAGGAAAACGTGGTCTACATCGCGGAGCGCGGGCAACTTGGGTATCTGCCCGGTGTCGTGTCGCGCGAACTTGGTTGGAGGTGAGGAAATGGCTTACACGGCACAGCAGGTAGCCAACTACCTGCGCATGAATGGGTTCACGCCCGGGCGAGTGTCCGAGGCAGATGAGCAGGAGGACGGGCAGGTGCAGCTCGCGCATGGTGTGTATGTGCAGGTGGGCGAGTCGTATGTCATCGTCAACGTGCATACCATCGAGCCGCAGATTGGCGACGTGTTCTGGAACTCGCCCACCTACCCCACACCGGTCGCGGCGCTGCCCACAATCCGGCGTCTCGTGAGCACCCCGCTCAGTGAGGTCGAGGACAAGCGCGCGGCGCTCGGGTGGAAGTAACAGTACTGGTTTTTTGTACAGTGCGTACTATCATACGACTGTATATGATCACGTAGCATAGGAGTGTATATGATGGTAGAAACGGTTATCGCCCCGTCCCGGCGCGTGCTCGCGGACCCGGCGACGTTCGAGCTGTTCGCCGCGCATGTCGCGACGGTGCGCGCGGAGATCGTGCGGTGGGCGATGCGCAAGATGAAGGCCGAGCGCGAGCGCGCAGCGCACCGCGCGCAGCACGGGTTCACGGCCGAGGACGCGCATTTCTACGAGACGGTCGAGGAGTACGCCGAGTGGCAGCGCAGCGCCGAGCGCGAGCTTTACGAACTGCTCGACACCGCCGAGGGGCGGGAGTTTACACAACACGAACAGGCGTTAAGCGCCGCTGGTGCACGCTGATTTTTCACGCGCGCTTTACTTGGCACTACCAATCTTTGTAATGGAGTTGAAAATGTCCGCATTAGCCGCCCGCATGGGCAAAGCCGTTCAGTTCCGCGCCGAGCGCCCGCTGACCGATGACGAGATAGCGCGCGTCGCGCCCTCGGTGTTCGCCAACGAGCCGCACGCTTCGCGCAGCGCCCGCTACGCGTATATCCCCACGAGCAAGGTGCTCGACGGGTTGCGCAAGGAGGGGTTCGAGCCCTTCATGGTCGCGCAGGGGCGCTGCCGGGTTGAGGGCAAGGAGGACTTCACAAAGCACATGCTTCGCCTGCGCCACGCCGACCAGATCGCCGGGAGCGAGGCGAATGAGATCGTCCTCATTAACTCGCATGACGGCACGAGCTCGTACCAGATGCTCGCCGGCCTGCTCCGCTTCGTTTGCGCGAACGGCATGGTGTGCGGCGACATCCTGCAGGACATCCGCATCAAGCACACGGGCGACATCGTGCATGAGGTGATCGAAGGCGCTCACACGGTGCTCGACGGGTTCGGGCTCATCCGCGACGTGACCGAGGAAATGAAGTCGATCCGGTTGCTGCCCGCCGAGCAGGGCGTGCTCGCCAATGCCGCATTGGTCGCGCGGTACGAGGACCGCAACCTGCCGCGGCCGATTGAAGTGGGCGACGTTCTGCGGGCACGACGCTGGGAGGATCGCGACGACTCATTGTGGGCGACGTTCAACCGCATTCAGGAAAACATCATCCGGGGCGGTGTCCAGGGCCGCAATGCTCAGGGGCGCCGGATGACGACGCGCCCGGTGCAGGCAATCGACAGTGACGTAAAGATCAACCGCGCGCTGTGGACGCTCGCGCAGGGCATGGCGGAAATCAAGTCGGGTCGCGCAGAGGCGACGCCTGAGATCGAGCTTGCGTAATCAACACGGGCGGGCCATCGCGCCCGCCCATACTGGAGCAGTCACCATGTCATCACGAAGCCGCAAGGCACGCGAACGGTTCCCCGTTCAGAATGCCGACGACCTTGAACACCACGAGTGCGATGGTTTCCGCTGGGAACTGCGCGACGCGCGTGGCATTTTCTGCTGCTACGTGTGCGAGAAGTGCGAGGCAGTGAAGCGCGCGCAGTACCGGGACGACATTTTCGAGGACTCGCAGTATTGGTCAGACGAGGCAATCGATGAGTAAAGCTGGCACTGACACGAGCAGGCACGAAGCCATCGAGCACGCGCGCATCGTCGCGAGTGAGACGATGCTGCCGCAGACCGTGTACCGCGACCGGGATAGCGGTGGCTGGTGGCACATCAATTTTGCCGCGCGACGGCTTGAGCAGCGCGGCTGCGAACTGCTCGTGACCGTCCTGCCAAGGAGGTACTTTTCATGAGCTGGAATCTTGACACACCGGAAGGCCGGTTCGCCGCTGCCGAGGCGCTTGGTCCCGAGGGCTATAACCGCGCGATGCTCGAGAAGTTCGAGCGCGACACGGTGCAGGTCGTCAACGGCCACCCTATTCGCCGTGTCGCCTCACGGTTCGGCCAGCTTTTCATGGTCGATGGCACCGGACTCGCGTTCTACACGCTCGCGGAAGCCATCACGCACGCCGAGCATAACTGAGGCTCTAATATGCGTTGCTATACTGTCATATGATGGGAGAGCATATGAGCGACGACGAAAGTATCATCAAGCTCCTGCAGGAAATGAACGAGAAAATGGAAGCGATGCGCGACGAGATGGCTACAATGCGTCGCCGTATCACGCGACTTGAGCAGGGCGCGGCCGACCAGTCGGAGCGCATCGACCAGCTAACCGAACGCCTCCGCACGGAGGCACAGCACACATGACCTATAACGCATTCTCCGCGCGCAACAAGCTAGTCGAGAAAGGGCTGACCGCCGAGCAGGCAGAGACGCTGATCGAAGTCATTCAGGAACACGACGAAGCGACCGGGCAGGGACTTGCCACCAAAGCCGACCTGACCGAGCTGAAGGCTGAAGTACTCGGCGCAATCAGCCAGCACGTCAACCGGCTATATATCGCAATCTTCGGGCAAGGGCTCACGCTGCTCGTGGTCATCTACGGCATTCTCAAGACGATGCACTGAGGTAAAGCATGCACGACGATCTGAAAGACATAACAAACACCGACCTTCGCCATATCGTGAGGAAGTGTCTCGACGTGAAAGACGCTGACGGTCCCGGCGCGCTCTCGACGGGCGAAGCGCTGGCCGCTGCTATCGTGCTCAATCGACCCGAATGGCTCGCGCGCATGAACTACACACTAGCCGAGGCTATCGACCGCATCGACGACTCATGGTTGCCGTTGCTACGCAAGGCCGAGCGCATCATCAAAGAGCGGGAATGAAGAACGTCCGCACTGAATTTGGCAACCTGATAGACGCACTGCTCGACGGCGCGATCATTGAGCCGCCCGAGCTGTCGGCGCTCTGCGTCGCGATGTTCTCGGAGATCACGGGCATGCCTGCCGACGAGCTAACGCGTCTCGACTGTCCGCCGCGCGATCTGCCGCCCGGTTCGCTCGAACGCGCCCAGGGTGTCTATGCACGCTACCTGCCGCTCGCCGCTCCGTACCTGCTCGGTGAGTGGAGCGCGACACGGGCGAACGCATAGCATTTTTCGCCATTTTTAAGCAGTCACATTATCCACAGATTTTGTGGGCAACCCTGTTGGTAACTGGCTCGACGCGAGCCGTCGCGGTGCGAGCTTCGCCGCGTCGCGAGCCGCCGCGAGACAGCCCGCAGCCAGGTCGCTGATCCGTGCGGACGCAGTTGCCCGCATGGGCGTCACCACGGGCACAACGGCCGGCACATCACACGGCACCGGTTCAACCGGTTTCGACGCGCGCAGCGCCGCGCGTATGTTGGCGACAATCGCACGCCAGCACCCTAGCAGGGCCGATGACGTGTAGGTCCTGCCCATGCCCTTAAACTCGCTCGCCACACGCCTGCACAGCTCCACGAACCCGATGCCCAACTCCGCGGCAAGCGGTCGCAGCCGTTGCTCGACTTCATCGCGCCACGCCATGCCGATTGCCCGCACGGGGATCCACTGCAGTCGCACGCCCATGCTGCGCAGCTCATCGCGAATCCCGGACCAGCCGGGTTGCTTCGCCTCGGGAAACTGTCGCGTCGGTTCGGTTGTCGATGTTTCCTGTTTTTCTAAAACATTAAAACTAAAACCTTTAAAACCTAATAGGGCATCGTCTTGCGAAGCGCTGTCGTCGGGCGCTTTGCCTTGCTGCGCTTGGGTTTGAGAGCTATTGCCATCGTCCGAAAAATTTTTTCGGGCGTGGAAAATTTTTTGAACAAGACCGATAGCACGGGAGAACTCGCGCCAGTGTTTGACGCGGTAGTAGTCGGTGACATCGAGCAGCGCACACAACTCGTCCCGGTCGGTGGGCAGTGCAAGGCCGTCTTCGAGGAATGTGAGTGCGGTGAGGGCCGCGCCTCGCGCGGCGTCGGAACAGGCGCGGAGCTGTTCGCGAAGAGTCGCCAGCGTGTCAGCCTGGCGCGTTTTCATATCATATGCTAGCATTTGTCCTGCTCCATTCGTGATGCTCTCTGGCAAACGGTGGGCCGCCCGCTCCGCAAGGAGCAGGTGTCAACCCGGTGAGGGGTCACCGGGGGAGTTGTTTTAGGGCTCGTTCCTTGGGTTGGTTCAGAGCCGCTACTGGCGAAGTTAGCTGTGCAAGAAAGGCGGTCGTTCTCAGGCGACTGCCTTTTTTGTGTCTCCTGTCATCAAACATTGCTTGACCGGTTCGTGCCCCTATGGCACGATTCCAATCACTTTTGGCTCGACCAAAAGAAAACGGCTGCAAAAAGGCCCCGGCTAACTACCCGGAGTTTTTGAAACGCAGTCTTCAATTTGGCCGTCACGCCTTGCACTACTAAGCCTCGAACGCTACCAACGTTCGGGGCTTTTTTATTTCCGGCTAGCGCCGCGTCACGCGCGAGCTGCCCGGCCGAAAACTGTCTGATTATACATATATCACCCTCCGACCCCTGGAAAAAATTGCTCGCAGGGTCTGGGTTCAGATGATAGACCCGTTGCCCTGCGGTCGCCAATAAATTTCACGCACGGTGCGTAGTTGCTTTCCGCCACGCGCGGCCTATGCTGCGGGTATGCGCGCGAACGTCTCGAGCGCATCAGCAGCACAGGCGCATGAGCACGACATCATACCGCACCGATCACGCGCAAACCCTTGTCGCGTCGGGTTTCCACTCCTGCCTTCCCAATAAATCAGGTGTACGTGTATGTTATTATATGCGTTGCTATCATACGACCGTATAGCGTCGCATATGACGGCATAGCACCGCGCAGCGATACCCCTGTCGCTGGCGGTCATTCGGAGAAACCCTTACATGAACCAACCCAACTCATCCATCCTGCGCGAACGCTTCGCGGAGCGCTACGGCATCGGCAGCGACGAAGTGTTCGACGTGCTCAAGGCCACCGCATTCAAGGTAAAGGACGGCGAGGCGACCGACGCGCAGCTCATCGCGCTCATGATCGTGGCCGACCAGTACGGGCTGAACCCGTTCACCAAGGAAATCTACGCCTACCCCGACAAGCAGAACGGCATCGTGCCCGTGGTGTCGGTCGATGGCTGGACGCGGATCATCAACGAGCACGCGATGTTTGACGGTATCGCGTTCACCTACGACGAGAAGTTCGTGGAGCTTCCGGGGCTCAGGAAGCCGCTGCACGCGTGGACCGACTGCACGATCTGGCGCAAGGACCGCTCGCACCCGATCACCGTGCGCGAGTACGCAATCGAGTGCTATCGCGAGCCCTTCGTCGGACAGAGCAAGTTCGGCAACGGCAATAAGGAATACACGGTGAGCGGGCCGTGGCAGTCGCACCCGCGCCGGATGCTGCGACACAAAGCGCAAATCCAGTGCGCGCGCCTCGCCTTCGGCTTCGCGAACATCTTCGATCAGGACGAAGCCGAGCGCATTATCGAAATGGGCGCCGCCATCGAGGCTGGCAAGGAACGCGACGACCCGCTCATGCCCCGCGCATTGGAGAACGCGCCGACCGCAGCCGCGCAGTTCGTTCACCCGTCAACGAAGCAGCGCGAACCCGTCGATATGTATACGGCCGCGCCCAATCGCTTCGCACGCTCTGACAATGCTCCGCCGCCCGTGCAGCGCGCAGCGCAGGCCGAGGATGTCGCCGTCATCGAGCATCCCGAGGAAAACGCACCTAACAGTCAGGCAGAGCTAATACAGGGCGACGGTGACGCGCCCGCTAGCGCGAGCGCGCCCCCGCCAACCCCTGTTCCGCAGAACATGCTTAACATTCTCAAGCGAAAGATGGAAACGGCGGGCAAAAATGAAGTCGATATGCGCGCGAAGTTCGGCTTCGACCTGTCCGGCGTCAACAAGTCGAACTATGCCGAAGTGCAGGCGTGGGCGACGGCGTGACCGACCGACTCCAATTTGACCGGGCTGCGCATCGCTACAGCGTCAACGGGCAGGAGCTTCCCGGCGTGAGCCGGGTACTCTGGCCCGTGTCGCCGTGGAACGCGGAGAACAATCCGGGCGTGTCGCACGAGGTTCTGCAGAACAAGGCGGCTATCGGCCGGGCGGCTCATCGCGCCATCGAGCTCGACATCGCGGGCCAGCTCGACGCGAGCACGCTGCACCCGCTCGTGTCGCCCTACTTCACCGCGTGGCAGCGTTTCCAGTCCGAGGCGCAATACCTCGCCGCGGAATCCGAGCTGCGGGTGTGGCACCCTGGGCTCGGCTATGCCGGCACGCTCGACTCGCTTGGCTACCTGCACGACCGGCCCGCGCTCGTTGACTTTAAATGCACCGTCGATGTCGGGCCGACCGTTGGCCCGCAGACCGCAGCCTATCGCGAGGCGGCAGCTTCGACGCCTGAACTAGATCCTGAGCTGCGCGAGATTGCGCGCGATGCAAGGCGCTGGTGTCTGCAATTGAAAGCAGACGGCACCTACCGGCTCGTGCCGCTCGATGACCCCAACGACCTGCGGGTTTTTCTCGCACTCCTTACCGTTCACAATTTCAAGATTCGCCATGCAAACCACTATTGAACCGACCATTGCCGAAGCGGCCATTGAGCCAACCCAGATCACGGTCGCGATGCCCCGCGACAATGACAAACAGTTTCAGCGGGCGCTTGCGGAGGCTGCGGTCGCAAACGATTACGTCATCGACTCGCAGGATATGTATGAGTACGCCGCGCACCAGCTGACCGTCTACAAGCAGCAGGCCGAAGCGCTGGAGGCGCGACGCACCGCGATTACCGGACCAATGAACGTCGCATTGCGCAACGTCAATGCCCTGTTCAAGCCCGTCTCGGAGAAACTTGAGGAAGCATCGCGCCTGCTGCGCTCCCGGATGCTCGAATGGACGCGCAGGGAGCAACAGCGCATCGCGGCCGAGAACGCGGAGCGCGAACGGCAGGCGCGTGTGCTGCGCGAGGAACTTGAGGCGAGAGCCAAAGCGGCAGCTCAGGGAGGGCGAGCCGAGGAAGCATTTGCTCTGTCGCAGAGCATCGATGTGATGAGCGCGCCGGTGCAACCCGTGCAACCTGCGAAGGTTCAGGGCGTATCGACGCGTCAGGTTTGGACGGCAGAGTGTACTGATTTACATGCGCTGGTGGCCTATGTTGCGGCTCACCCTGAGTACCTGAACCTGCTACAAATTAATCAGACGGCGCTAACTGCGCTCGCCAAAGCGCAGAAAAAAGCCCTCGCCATCCCCGGCGTGCGCGCCTTCGACAAGGGCACGGTCGCCGTGCGCGGCTAGTCCTTAATGTTCAGTTAAGGTAAGCATATCGTATAGCATCGTATGCTATAACAGCATGTGATATGACAGGAACCCGGTCTATTGGGCCGGGTTTTGCTTGTCTATACTTTGGGACGGGAACATATATCAAAATAAACCCCGCTTGAAGGGCTGCAACCAAGGGCATCAAACATTCTATGGCGTCAAAACGCATAAACCGCAAGCATGGCCACCTGCCGTACCGGATGGTCATTAACAAAAATGTCTACTACTTCCTCCGACCGCTCCCTGAGAATCGACATAAGGCCGTACCACTCGGCCATGTGACGGAGCCGGGGCGGACGGATGAGCAGCTACTGGAAGCAGCGCTTGCCAACTACCGACGACTCGTTGCCGAGGTGACAGGACAGGAGACCCTTGGGTTGCTCATCGACCAATGGCTCGAAAGGTTTGCTCCGCTCGATGCCCCGACAGACGGGTCCGCAAAATTTGAGTATCGGACAGTCGTCAAGTATCGGAAGATGGCGAAAATTATCAATGCGGAGATTGGCGACTTACTTGTCAACAAAGTGAGGCACGCGGACATCGCGCGCTTCATTGATGGGAGGTATGCCGACAGACCTTGGTCGGCCAATGCCTACAAGGCTTTTCTATCGAATATTTTCAAGTGGGCAGTCAGGCGAGGGATGAGGGAGACCAATCCCACGCGCGAGCTTGAGGAAATGAAAGAGCCCACACGGACACGCTATATCAATGACGAGGAGCTTTACTGGATTCTCAAAGTCGCTCCGCCAGTGGTTAAAGTGCTCGTGCAGCTCGCCGCCATCACAGGACAGCGTATCAGCGACCTTTTAGATTTAGAATGGTCCGCAGTATCCGACCAGTCTATCTTCCTTCCTGAGTTTGAGGACGTGGGGGAGCTAGGCGACGTTGGCTTGATGTTCTATCCGTCAAAGACCCGCAAGACAACTGGGCGCAAGGTTCCAGTGCGTATCACTCCGCAGCTTCACGAGGTTTTGCTTGCAGCTAAAGCATTGAAAACCCAGCCTAGCGATTATGTCGTGCGCAAGAAAGACGGCGGCAAATACACTTACGAGGGCGCACGAGCAGCGTTCAAGCGGGCAGTGATGAAAGCCGAGCGCGCCTACATTATCAATTGCATCGCAGAGCAGAAACTACCAAAGCCCGGCATGTTTGTCGGGCTGCACTTTCATGATTTAAGGCGACGCGCACTCACCAATGCTGACCTGCAGAACCTCGATGCCCAGGCACTAGGCAATCACTCAAGCCCCGCGACGACACGCCGAATCTATAATGCAGCGAATCGCGAGGGTGGACCCGTCAAGCTAGTTGACCCTTCGACAGACCCTGTTTTCAGGTGAGACTTTACGGGAGGGCCGATGTCTGAGAGTCGCGATTATCTAAAACGCATTGTCGTGAACTACCTGCGCCTCGGCATGAGTGACGCAGAGGTTAAAGACCTGCTCGCCATACTTGAGCCTACCTTTGAGGGCTCACCCACTGACGCAGACCTTGAGCGCATTGGCTATGTCCGCCCATTTAAAACTTTAGCGGACGGCCGGATTTGTGCGATTATGCCGATGGCTGCAATCGATGTCCTGTGCGTCGATATTAACGCATGGGGTCATAACGATTGCTACTATTACAACGCCAATGCCGGTGCAGCATCAGCGCTTGAAAAGTGGGACGGTAAGGGCGAGCCGGAAGGCTGGTTTCGTCATCCCCCAAGCGGCCGACGCCGCACCAACGGAGACCCCACACGCGAATATTTTCAGCCCTAGAAAGGAGCTTTAAATGGTCGCAGCAGCAGGCACCCCCGTTCGCACTATCTCAGGTAATCGGGAAATCAGGCGATATCAAAACTACTGGTATATATGCCTGACGCGTGACGAGCTAAACGAGTATCCCGGCGTTCACTGGCACGGCTGGGTGCTCATCCACAAATACAAGTTCTGGAAACGTTGGGGCGAATGGTACGGCGAAGACGTGGCGCGCTATTACTATCTGGACCGCGACCCCGACAATATCCGTATCACCAATATCGGCATTCGAGAAATTGGAACCGATAATTGGGTGTACGGTTAGTTAATGCCCTTGCGTCGTCATGCTGCGTTCAGTCTCGCGCGGCC
>NZ_JBFPKO010000039.1:0-43243 GCF_040948765.1 Paraburkholderia sp. BR10923
CTGCCGGATCAGGCCGAAGCTGGAGAGAAAAGCCTGCGTGCGCTTCGGGTCACGAAATCCGCGCATGCGCCGCTCACGTTCACGCGTAGGCTGATGACTGTTCTCTGCCCGGTTGTTCACCCGGGCCGCAGCCTTGACGAACACATGCTTGACGTTCGCCAGTTCGGGGATATCGGCCTTGGCTGCCGGGTAGCTGCGCAATTGATCGGTGACAATCCTTCGTGGCGCGTCGGTACAGGCGGCCAGCACGTGGTTGAAGAAGCGCTTTGCTGCGGCCTTATCGCGACGTTTCTGCAGGAGGATGTCGAGTTCGGCGCCGTGCTGGTCGACTGCCCGCCAGAGCAGATAAGGCTCACCGCGCAACGTAACGAAGACTTCGTACAGATGCCATGTGCGCCCAGGCTTGCGGCGAGCAGCTTTGACGCGATGTGCGAAGCCCGCGCCGAATTTGTCGCACCAGCGGCGGATCGTCTCGTAACTGACAACGACACCGCGCTCGAACCCTTGTTATCGATAGGATTTCATTTTTCGATGAAACTCCCGTTTCGGGAAACGTGCCACCCCTCTGACGCGCCGCTCCCCTGCCATCTCGTTGCCTATAATCTCTGGATGCCGAACGTTCCGTTGCACCCGTCCTTGCCTGAGCCTGCGTCCCTGTCCGCGCTGCGCGCGTGGTACGCAGGCGTCAGCGCTCGCGAGGCGGTCGAACGTTATTGCTCGCAGGCGCTCGAAGGCGGCCAGTCTGCGCGCGGCGTGATCGGACGGATTCGTCGGCAGCTCGCCGGTTTCGCCCTCAGCCGGCATCGCGCCGATCTGGCCCAGCTGTTCCAGTGCGCGGTGGGCGAACGGTCCCATCACCGTAAGGCCGCGACCCGGGCGCTGGATATCTTGCCAACGCTTGAGATCCCACAACCACAGGTGAGCGATGTGATCGATGTCTGGCTGCCAGCCCGTGTTGTCCCCGTGCTGCATCAGCATGGCATCCGGACGCTGGCTGATCTGACTGTACGCATCCCTCGTCGCCGGCGCTGGGTGGCGCACGATTTACGGACTCGGCATGCGCAGCGCACGGCACATTGAAACCTTCTTTGCCGCCCACCCGGTGCTCACCGAACGCGCCCGCGCGCTGATCGTGGTGGCGACGCCGGAGCCTGTGGTGCCGTGGGAAAACATCCACGTGCCACATGACGTCGACGGCTCGTGTGGTGTCTTCCGCGCACCGAAGCCGATGTGTTCGCTCAAGGCCGATAATGACTATCAGGCGATCAGCGCCTGGCTCGACCGGCACGAAGCCGCCGAAACTCAGCGTGCCTATCGCCGGGAAGCCGAGCGCCTGCTGCTGTGGGCGATTGCTGAGCGCGGCAAGGCGCTGTCTTCGCTCATGAGCGAGGATGCGACCGCTTATCCTGCCTTCCTGCGCCATCCCACACCCCGCGCCCGGTGGGTCGCGCCGGCGCGCCCGCGATCGTCGTCCGAATGGCGGCCGTTCACGGGCGCGCTGTCGCCAGACTCCATCGCCTATGCGCTGTCAGTTCCGAGTGCAATGTTTCGCTGGCTGATCGAGCAGCGCTACGTGCTCGCGAATCCGTTTGCCGGCCTCAGGGTGTGCGGCGCGCAGCGCAATGGGTAGCTGGACATTTCGCGCGCCTTTACGGCGGGAGAGTGGGAACTGATCCGCACGATTGCCGATGGCCTGGAAAGGTCGCATGGCTGGGCGGTTCCCGCCGCACAGCGTCTGCGCTTTCTGCTCGATTTCGGTTGGGCGACCGGGGCGAACTGGTCAGCGTTACACTCGGCAGTATCATGACCGGCACGCGCGGTGAGCGGTGGCTTCACCTCACCGGTAAGGGGGCGAAGGCTGGCAAGGTGGTGCTGCCGCCACTCGCACGATTTGCGTTGGACCAGTACCTGATGCAGCGCGGCCTGCCCGTGAGCCCCGCACGCTGGGCACCGGATACGCCGCTGATCGGCCATCTCGACGAACCCGGCGGCATTACCACGCCGTGTCTGAGGGAGGTTGCTGTCCGAGTATCACGTTCGCTATGGGGGATACGGCGGGATCGGCTACTATCACGTATCCGACATGTACATCGCCCTGTTCAGTCACTTCATCCCGTGCGGCGTCCACGAAGCCGTCTACATCCTCGATGGGCTGATCCTGAACGGCGCCGACGTCAAGCCCGATACGATCCACGGCGATACGCAGGCACAAAGCGGTCCGGTCTTCGGTCTGTCGTACGTAGTGGGCATCAACCTGATGCCGCGCATGCGCAACATCAAGGATCTCGTGCTGTACAAGGCGGACCGACGGCGCAAATACAAGCACATCGACAGCTTGTGCCGTCAGGCGATTGACTGGGCACTAATCGAACGTCACTATGCCGACATGATGCGTTGCAGTGTCGATCAAAGCAGGCAGGATGACGCCGTCGACGATCCTGCGCCGCCTCGGATCGGAGAGCACAAAAAACAAGCTCTACTTCGCATTCCGGGAGCTGGGGCGCGTGATCCGGACGCTGTTCCTGCTGAAATATCTCAATGAGCCGGACCTGCGTCGCACGATTCACGCGGCGACCAACAAGAGCAAGCAGTTCAACGACTTCGCTCAGTGGCTGATGTTCGGTGGTGAAGGCGTGATCGCCGAAAACGTCCGACACGAGCAGCGCAAAGTGATCAAGTACAACCACCTCGTCGCGAGCATGGTGATCCTGTACAACGTGCAGTGGATGTCGCGCAAGCTGAAGGAACTGCAGGAAAAGGGGCATCCGGTCGATGCCGAGGTCCTCAAGGTGCTGTCGCCGTACCGGCGCGAGCACATCAACCGGTTCGGGGACTATCTGCTGGATCTCTTGCGCTCCGTCCCACCGCTCGACTCGACTATCGATTTCGCATTCAAATCAGCCGCTTAGGCCGTGGCGGATTTTTACGAATCCCGGCTAGGCCTCTGTTCCATGGCACGCTGCCTGCCTGCGACGTCGCTCGCGGAAACCCCGCATTGTGGCGCGTGGGCGGGTGACTATTTTCAGCGCGATTGTTCACCTGAGCCGACGTCTTTGCGAACAGGTGCTTTACGACAGCGAGTTCCGGTAATTGGGCCTTCGCTGCTTGCCCACATCGATTTGACATTGCAGTGGCCGGACGCTTTTTTGAATATCGCAACGGGACGATCTCACAATGCACTGACTGCATCCAGTGACCTACCGACCATTGTTTCCAATGTTGGTATAACCAGCCGCGCGCGATCCGGGATTAGGTGAAACGGAAGATTTTCGTCCATGTAAGTACTCTGACACATCTCAAGCTGGATGGCATGGATACCGGATGACGGCACTCCGTAATGACGGGTGATAAACCCGCCCTTGAATCGGCCGTTGCTAATCCAGGAATACCCGCTTTCCGCTGCTGCATTGATTGCAGCTTGAAGTACCGAATCGGCCGCAGTGCGGCCGTCCTGCGTTCCGATGTTCAGATCTGGGAGTTTGCCCTGGAACAGCCGCGGTAGAACGCTCGCAATCGAATGCGCTTCCCACAGAAGTACATGCGGATGTTCCTCGCGAAGTCGACGCAGTTCTTCTGCAAGGCGATCATGGTACGGTTGCCAGTATGACTTTACTCGCAAATTCTTTTCATCTGCCGTCGGAGTCTGCCTATCGCGATAGACAGTCTCGCCACGGAACGTCTGTTCCGGACATAAGCCGGTGGTCTGTTGCCCGGGATAAAGATTCTCGTCAGAAGATGGTCTGTTCAAATCGATGACATAGCGGGACAAGTGCGCACTCGTGACCGTCGCCCCGAGCTTATGCGCGAACTCGTAGAGTTTGTCGAGATGCCAGTCAGTGTCGGAAAGCCTTAGCGCGGAGTCGGTGTATTTCTCTCGCAGGTCGTCTGGGATGCTTGTCCCGAGATGGGGAATCGAAATAAGTAGCGGGGCGTTCCCTCGCGTCAAATCATATACTTTTGTCACGATGAGCCTTTATTATGTTTGACTGTTGTAGCGCGGTCGCAGGCATCTGCGGTAACAGTTTTTTGAGCGCTGGACGGATCAGCTCGTCGAGGACGTTTCCGGTAAGAGCCGAGATCTGGTCCACGAGTTCGTCCCACTCGCCACGCCTGTGCAAAATGAAAAAATCCCGCCGACTGAGATGGCTCCTGGGAAGAGGAAATACGACTAAAGTGTCAAGATAGTGGCGCGCTTGCCAAAGGCAGAGCGGTGTGGAAATGGCAAAACCGAGGTTTGCGCTGACAAGGCTCAGCAGCGGGTCCGTCGCATCGAATTCGTAATGACGAGCGCTGCCGATATTCAGATGTCGAGCTAACCGCTCAATCTGCTGCCCAATTACTGAACGCGCCGTGTATCGAATCAGCGGCAGTTCGGCAGCCAGGCTTCCCCATTCGGGATTTGCTCCCTTATGCCTCTCGAACCAGCGGCGAGAAGCGACCGCGAGAAAAGCCTCTGATAAAAGCGGAACTTCGACCAGTCGTGTGTCGGTAATTGTGGTCTGAGTGCAAACCACGACGTCAACCTCGCGCTGATGAATTTGCGCTGAAAGGGCTGGCGTAAGCCCAGACCACATTTCAATTTGACGGGTTGATCCGGACACGGCGCGAATCAGCTCCGGACCGACGGTGGCAGCGAACGAGTCAACGCATCCAAGTCGAACCGGCAGCGTCTCGCCTCGCGACGTGTCCCTAAGCTTGCTGCTGACATCTTGTGCCTGCTTCAACAGGGGCTCGGCCAGCTTGAGCAGAGCGCGGCCGGCGAGATTGGGCCGGGGCGGCCGGCTCTCCCGGTCCAAAAGCTCCGTGCTCTGCTCGCGTTCGAGGGATGCGATTGATTGGCTGATGGCACTTTGACTGACCTGCAGCCGCTTGGCGGCTGCGGTCATCGACCCCGTTTCGCAGACGGTGACGAATGCTTCCAGAGCCCGCAAGTCGATGGTTGGTCGAGGTCGTGTCATCGGATTTTGCCTGGTCAAAAATCATGCGATGGGTTTGTGATGCCGATGAAAGTCGGAAAAAGATAGCAATTTCGTCGTCACACCGGCATCAATCCCACCATGCGAAACAGACCTCCGGCTGCCGCTCGAGTGTTGCCTAGTGCTCGGACAGCAGCCGTCCGAAGCCCCTGATGCGGTCCTGGATGCCAGCGAGTCGCATAACATCCCACGCAACAGCCTGATTACTTGTAATGACGGGCTTGTCGGTTATTTGCTCGATCTCTTCGATGACTTCGATCGATCTGAGTGCCCCACAACTAATGAAGATTGCATCAGCGTCCGGACGGTCGAGATACAGCGCCATTTGCGCAATGCTATTCGGAGTCACGCGCACCATGTCGCTGTCTTTTTCGAGCTGGAGGCCATGGATTGCCAGAACTTCGAAGCCCTCGTTTTCCAGGTAGATTTTCTCCATCTCGTTGATTTCGTCCAGATACGGCGTGCCGATGACGATACGCCTCGCGCCGACCGCCCGCAGACCGCGAATGACGGCTGTTACCATGCTTGTCGTCTTTGCATTCGGGGCGCCTCGCGACAATTCTGCAAAGACCTTCTTTTCGCCGACAACCAGACTTCCAGACGTGCAGCCGTAGCAAATAACATCTAGACTGCCGTCCGGAAGAATCCGCGCCGCAGACTCGGCGAGACTGCTAGCAATGTTGTCGAGGGATTTCCGCGTGATGCTGTCAGGATTGGGGACTCGCGTGAAATGGATTCCGACGCCTTTCGGGAGAAGGGTGAACATGTCATCTTCGATCGTTTGCTCGGTCGCGAGCAGCACAAAGCCTGCCTTGGCGCGATTGTGTCGGCCCTGGTCAAACTCAGCCTTGAATTCAACAAGGTTGCTCACAATACGTACTCCTTTATATAGGATTGGAAATGAGGGAGATGTTCTTGACGCCTGCAGCGATGGAGGGGTGGCCTAACCCGTAATGAAGCGGGCGATTCGCGCGAGTCCAAATGAAATGTAGTTCCGCTGAACCAGGCCTAGAGCACGCATATCGGCGGCGCGCAGCGCGCGGCAGCACTCTTCGAGTTCTCGGTTAAGGTATTCAACCTCCTCTTCCCAGAGGTCTCTGACAAAGTTGTACCAAACGCGTGATGCCTGAAAATAGCACCTGTCGTGCGTCTGCCTCAGCTCCTTATTTCTGATCAGCTCATTGATCGCGAAATGTAACTCATGCAAGACCGACCAGAACTCATCGAAATTCCTGGGACCGTTTAGTAACGCGTTGGCTCGGGGGATGAGGCTTTCAATGCGCTCAAGCGCCTGTGGGGCGTCGAGCGGCGAGCAAAAATCTCCCAGCATCTCGCTCAATCGCAGGCGGAAATTGTACGTGTCCCTGTACTCGCGGAAATCGACCCCGCTAACAATCGTCCCGACGCCGTTTTTCGTTTCGACTAGGCCTTCATATTCAAGTCGCTGCAACACCTGACGAATGGGCGTACGGCTCACCTGAAATTCTTCAGCCAGCACGTTTTCTCCGAGGAAGGTGCCCGGCGGATAGTGGAGACTACAGATGCGATCGCGAACTGTCAGGTAGATGTCAGACGCCTGGCCACGAGGAGCCGTGGCTTTGGCTGCCGGTCGCGGCGTTTGGCCCTTCAATTTAACCACGCGTGCCATTGATGTTCCTCGCTGGACGCTGTTGCGGTGATGGAGCGTCCGGTCAGTGCCGCACCAGCGCGGCGTGTGCCCAATGATAACTACAAGCCACAGCTATACGCAACCTGTACACAGCAACAGACTAGTCGAGATCTGCGATAGTGGGAAATAATTTTCACTTATAGGTCCGCGCGCCGTGAGTTACAGGGGGCGCTTGACGTGGTTCTGCATTAAGTGACGGAACCAAAACAAGATTTCTGCGTTTATCAAACCGATTCCGTCGGTTGAATACAGTGCTTATCCTAGACGAATCCCGTACTTGACAGTGAAAATTGTTGTTCCTAGAGTGGAGCTGTGTACTTGCTGCATACAGCTAACGAGACGGAGGAACTGTGAGCGAATACGAAGGCCGGGTAAGCAAACTGCGCGATGCACTCCGCGTCGCGAATATTGACGTTGCTCTGATCAGCGACCCCGATGCAGTGGCCTATTTCGGCGGCTTCTGGAACTACCTTGGAATGGATTTCGGCAGGCCAACTTTGCTGGTCGTTCCGCAAGATCGCGACCCGGTGCTGATTACTCCTCTGATGGAATCGGAGATGTGCTCGCTGATGACATGGATCAAGGACATCCGTCCCTGGTGTGACGGCATTGACGACGAGTGGCGCAAGCCGCTGCGGGAAGTGCTCGCGGCGTCAAAGGTTAAACGCCTCGGTGTCGAGCGCGCAAAGATGCCGCCGCTCGTGGCAGCGGCGCTGCTTGTCGATGCGGACCACATTGTCGATGTTGGTCAGATCATCCTCGATCTTCGGACGATCAAGACCTCGAGCGAAATCGCCACGATGAAGCAGGCAGGTCACGTTGCAGTGGCAATGGTCGAAGCAGCGAAACAGGTGATCCGGGAAGGCGTACCCGAATATGAAATCGCGTTGGCTGTCGTCGCCGCCGGAACGCGTAAAGCAGCGTCATTCCTGGATGAGCACAAGGACAGATTTGTGTCCCCGACCATTTACAACCTGCAGATCCTCCAGTCGGGGCGCGACGTCTGCCTCGTGCACCGCAGATCCTCGGTTCGCACGTTAAAGCGAGGCGACCCGGTGTATTTGTGTTTCTGCGGAATCGCCAACTTCAAGAACTACAAGCTTGGATTCGACCGCGAGTTCTTCGTTGGGTCGGTGACCGACGAGCAGGCTCGCGTCTACGAAGCGGCGGTAGCGGCGCAACAGGCGGCACTGGCGCAGATCAGGCCCGGAGTACGGTGCGAAGATGTGAATGCGGCTGCTGAGCAGGTGTACAAGGACGCGGGCTTTGCGCCGGGATATCGCACCGGACGTTCGATCGGATATTCGTTCCTCGAAACGCCAGAGCTCAAGCGCGGCGAACAGCGCACGCTTGAGGCAGGCATGACGTTCGCCGTCGATGGCGGCATTACCATCGAAGGCGAGTTTGGCGGGCGAGTCGGCGATTCGATAGTTGTTACGACGGATGGCTTCGAATACCTGACCAACTATCCTCGCGAGCTGGCGGTGGCGTGAAGATTATGGCTGATGGAATCGCACTGAAGACCCTCATCGCGGTCAACCGGGAGTTCTTCGGCAGTCGCTGGACCGAAAAGGACCTCACTGAGCTGGTGGACCCGCGTTTCGGCGTGGTATCGGACCTGTCCAGTCTCGTCGGGCGCCTTGCGGAGATTCGGGCAAAAGATCTCGGCGACGTGGCGCCGCCGTGGGCCGAGGGTACGCAATCATGACACCGGTACGGGGCACAAACCTCAGAGATATGTCGCGAGTGCTAGCCAATGGCGACGCTACGTCGTCTGAGTTTATCGCGCATAGTCTGGCGCTTGCGGAGGCGACCAATTCATGGCTGAAATGCCTGATAACCGTGACCAGTGAACGCGGTCGGGAGCAAGCAGCGGCGGCGGATGATCGGCGTCGCCGCGGGGCTTCGCTAGGATTGCTGGACGGCGTTCCCTACGTCGCAAAGGATGCTTTCAACACAGCGGGCATCCGGACAACGGCCGGGAGCCGGGTATATGCGGAGCACTATCCAACGGAAGATTCCGTAGTCGTTCGAAAGCTTGCGGATGCTGGCGCTGTCCTGATTGGCAAAGCGAATATGCACGAGTTTGCCTATGGCGCGACCGGCGAAAACCTGTTCACTGGCACAACAGTCAACCCGTGGGACCGGAGTCGATTGGCTGGCGGGTCCAGCGGGGGATCCGCCGCAGCTGTGGCAGCCGGCATCGTGCCATTTGCGTTGGGCACCGATACCGGCGGCTCAGTGCGCGTTCCTGCCGCGCTGTGCGGCGTCACCGGATTCAAGCCGTCTTTTGGACTGCTCGACTCGACGGGAGTAATCCCGTTTTGCTGGACGTTGGACCACGTGGGGATCATTGCTGCAAGCGCGGACGACGTGTCGATTGTTACGGCATGGCTGACCGACCTGGACACATTCAGTCCCGTCAAGTGCGCAAGGTCGCTCCGGGTGGGCGTACTGCCCGACGCAGCTCTCGTTCTTCAACCCTCGGTCAGAGCCGGTTATGAGTCGGCTCTGGCTGCGCTGCGCGGGCTGGGAGCCCGTTTTCACGAGATCGAGTTGCCCGATGCCGCCGAATCTCGAACAGTGTCGCTCACGATCCAGCTCGCCGAGGCGCTCGCCTATCACTCGCCGTTGATCGAGACGTGCGGGGAAAAGTATGGTGCCGATATCAGGAGTGGTTTTATATTAGGTCAGCAGTTGTCCGCTGAGAGTTACGTGCAATGTCAAAGGCTTCTGACCGAATATCGACGCTCCTTCTCGCGCCAGTTCGACAATGTCGACGTAGTTCTCACACCTACCTGTCCAATCGTCGCCCCTGAGATCGGGAGCACCAGGGTGCCGATCGGCGAGCAACTGTGTCCCGTCGGGAATGCGCTGACACTTTACACCTCGTTTTTCAACCTCGTCGGAGCGCCCGCAGTTGCACTGCCATCAGGACAGGATGACAGAGGGCTCCCAGTAAGTGTGCAACTTGTTGGCGCCGCAGGTGCCGACAAGTGGGTTCTCCAGTTGGCCCGGCGTTTGGAGAAGGACTTGGCGCAGGTCTAAACGCCTGCTAGCTCGTGACAATGACCCTTAACGTATCGTCGAGAGAGGTATGTATGAAAATCGGAAACACATCGAAGCAAGCACGGGCGTGCCTGTTCACCGTCCTGGCAGCAGTTCTGCCAGCTACATCGGCTCAGGCTCAACAGCTGGTCATCGCATCTTTCGGTGGGGCATATACCGCCAGCCAGTCCAAGGCCTTCTTTGAGCCTTACACCGCGAAGACCGGCACCAAGATCTTGCCGGCCGATTACAACGGCGGTCTCGCGGAGCTGCGCTCCCAGGTACAGGCCGGATCTGGGGCTTGGGACGTCATTGACCTTGAGTTTCAGGATGCCGCGCGAGCCTGCGACGAGGGGTTGATCGACCCCATCAAGGCGAGTTCCCTTGCTCCTTCACCGGATGGCAAGCCTGCATCGGCCGACTTCGTCAACGGATCATTGCTGGACTGTGGTGCCGGAACCATTCTCTGGTCCAACGTAATCGCATTTGACAAGAGAAAGTTCTCCGGAGCCCAACCGACGACGATCGCAGACTTCTTTGATCTGAAAAAATTCCCGGGGAAACGGGGACTTAGCAATAAACCGAACGGAAATCTGGAATGGGCCCTGATGGCGGATGGCGTGCCTCGCGACAAGGTCTACGCGACGCTGCGAACGCCGGCAGGACTTGAGCGCGCCTTCAAGAAACTGGACACGATCAAGCCAAGTGCGGTGTTCTGGGGAGCGCAGGCGCAGTCGGTTCAACTTCTTGCCGACGGTGAAGTCGCGATGACCGAAGGCGGTAATGGACGATTCACCGACGCTATTACCAAAGAAAAGAAACCGTTCGGCATCGTCTGGCAAGGACAGATCATCAACGGAGATGTCTTTGCGATCTCCAAGGCGAGCAAAAACAAGGCGGCCGCACTCGATTTCATCCGGTATGCGACATCGTCGCCGCAGCTTGCAAGTCAGACGAAATATATCAGCTACGCGCCGGCGCGCCGCTCGGCACTTCAGCGTGTTGACGCGTCCTTGCGGGACAACCTGCCGACGTCGCCCGCCAATCTGAAGGTCGGCCTCGCGAACGACACTGCATTCTGGAACGATGAGCAGGACGAAATTAACCGGCGCTGGGCCGCCTGGATGGCCCGCTAAGGATCAAGGTAACGCAAATGCGAAACGTTTCCCAGCAACGAAATGGAAGTTCGAGAGTGGCCGACGGGAACCACGTCGTATTCTCGCAGGTAGAAAAGAGCTACGACGGGAGCACCCAAGTGGTGAAATCGCTCTCCCTTGCGGTCAGGCGGGGTGAGTTTCTGACCCTGCTTGGCCCGTCGGGATCCGGCAAAACAACAACCTTGATGATGCTGGCGGGTTTTGAGGCGCCGACTGCTGGGACGATTAGCATCGACGGTGTGAATCTGACAACGACGCCGCCGCATAGACGGGGCATTGGCATGGTCTTCCAGAACTATGCGCTGTTTCCTCATATGTCGATCGCAGACAACGTGGCCTTTCCACTTGCAGCGAGAAAGGTTCCCAAAGACCAGATCGCGAAAAAAGTAGCAACGGCGTTGGAAATGGTGAAGATGCATGCATTCGCTTCCCGTCGGCCGGCTCAGCTCTCTGGCGGCCAGCAGCAGCGGATCGCGCTGGCCCGTGCCTTGGTCTTCGAGCCCACCTTGGTGCTGATGGACGAGCCTCTTGGTGCTCTGGATAAACAGCTTCGCGAGCACATGCAAACGGAAATCAAGCATCTGCACAAGATGCTTGGCGTGACGGTGGTCTATGTCACCCACGATCAGGATGAAGCGCTGGCCATGTCTGACCGGGTCGCAATCTTCAACAATGGAATCATAGAACAGATCGGTCCGCCGACCGAGATTTATGAATCCCCAAACACCGAGTTTGTGTCGCGGTTCGTTGGCGACAACAATCTGCTGGACGGTGTCGTACGCGAATGTTACGCGTCGGCGGACGGCGACTTCCGCGCAAAAGTCACTCACGGAGAATGCCAGTTTGAGGCACGCACTGCAAAGCCGCTGCCGTCGGGGTCGCGCGTGTCTCTGGTGTTGCGTCCCGAGCGCGTAGTGATTGCCTCGCACGAAACGGCGTTCGAGAACCGTGTGAACTCGGAGATCATTGAGTCGACCTACTATGGCGATCACGTCAGACTGACATGCAAGATTCCGAGCGGCAACGAAATTTCAGTGAAAATCGCGAACACGTCCAGCCTCGGATCTCTTCGCTCAGGACAGACGCTACCCATCGGCTGGCGCTCAGTTGACAGCCGCGCGCTGTTGGCTGCGGGAGGCCCGACATGAATCCGGTGACAATAGCTGAGAGCGGCCCTGACGATTCCCATGACGAACAATGTGGCGCTACGTTAAAGAGCCGGGTTCAGAAGGCGAGGCGCCGCGAGACGCGAAAATCTTTTCTGCTTGTCCTGCCGGTGATCGTGTTCCTGCTGCTGACCTTTGTTGTGCCGATCGCGAAGATGTTTGAGGTCAGCGTCTACGATGCAACGCTGCGCGACCTTCTTCCGGCGACCGCTCGAGCCCTCGACGCCGGTTCCAGGGACGCGGCAGGTCAGATGTGGACAGCTCTGGCCCGTGACCTCGTTACTGCAAGAGAAAATGGCAAGCTCGGTCTGGTCGCGAGGCGACTGAATGCCGAACGCTCGGGGCTTCGATCTGTCGTTGAACGTACGGCGCGGCGCGCTGCTACTGCTGACGAAGTACCGACTGCTCAGTGGTTCGCGAACGTGGATCCGGTATGGACTGATCCCGGCGTGATACCGATGCTTGCACGCGCAACGCGACCATTCACGCTAGATAATTACCTTGCGGCGCTAGACTTCCGACGCGATGAGCAAGGCAGTATCGAGTCACAACCGGAAGACAGCAGAATCTATCGCTCGCTCTACCTGAAAACGTTCCTGGTTTCCGTCGCCGTTACCGCGTTGTGCTCTGTGTTGGGGTATCCGATTGCTTACCTCATGGCGACACGATCAAAGTCCACTGCGAATAAATTGATGATTCTGGTGCTGGTGCCTTTCTGGACGTCAATGCTTGTTCGCGTCACTGCATGGATGGTGATGTTGCAATCTCAAGGAGTGTTCAACGATCTTCTCGTTCTGGCCGGAGTGGTCAATGACCACAACCGTGTCATGTTGATCTATAACCTGACGGGCACACTGATCTCCATGACACATATCCTGTTGCCGTTCTTCATTCTGCCGCTATACAGCGTAATGGTTGCGGTTCCACCTAGCTACATGCGAGCTGCACAATCTCTTGGAGCAGGGCGGTTCATTTCGTTCTGGAAAGTTTATTTTCCGATTACTTTGCCAGGAGTAGGCGCCGGTGGTTTGCTGGTACTGATCTTTGCTTTGGGTTATTACATCACGCCTGCACTTGTCGGCGGACAGTCTGGCCAGATGATTTCGAACATGATCGCTTTCAACATACAGACTTCGTTGAACTGGGGGCTGGCGGCAGCGATTAGCATCGTACTACTTGTTGCGGTGCTCGCGCTCTACTTCGTGTACAACCGAATGGTTGGCGCTGAAAATCTCAAGATGGGGTAACCATGAACGTCCATAGCCAGCCGTTTCGTTCTCCCGTCGAAAAGGGATGGAGCATACTTTTTGCCGTAATGTGCACGACAATCTTTCTTTTCCTCGTCGCGCCGGTTCTTGTCATCATCCCTCTTTCGTTCAACGCGGAACCCTATTTCACGTTCTCTCGAGCGATGTTGCATTTGCAAGCTGATGCGTGGTCGCTTCGGTGGTATGAATCGTTTTTCGACAACCCAAGGTGGCTGCTTTCGGTCAAGAACAGCCTCATTGTGGGCGTTGCCACAACGGCTCTTTCTGCGTCCATTGGCACAGCAGCAGCGCTGGGCCTGAGGCAGCGTTTGCTGCCCAGCAGGTCGCTCCTCATGAGCTTCATTCTCGCACCGATGGTTGTACCAACGATTGTCACCGGAGCGGGAACTTACTTCGTATTCGCAAAGGTAGGGCTCGTTGATAACTTGTGGGGTCTCATTGCAGCGCACACCGCGCTTGGCATCCCCTTCGTTGTAGTTACGGTGCTTGCCTCTGTGAGCGGCCTCGATCGGTCCTTTGAACGGGCGGGCGCCATCATGGGGGCGCCGCCCTGGATGGTGTTTCGAAAGGTAACGCTTCCGCTCATCATGCCAGGCGTGACGGCCGGCGCGGTACTCGCGTTTATCACATCGTTTGACGAGGTAGTTTTCGCGCTTTTCATTCTTCCAAGTCCGCAGTATTTCACGCTGCCAAGACAGATGTGGTCTGGACTTCGGGAGCAGATCAGCCCGGCTATTCTTGCAGCGGCAACGCTTTGGATTGTGCTTTCGCTTGTTTTGATGTGGTTGATGGGCGTGCTGAGAAAAAGAGCGGCGCATGTTCGCTGAGGCGCCAGAAGAGGGCGTGCGGGTGGACTACCGCACGAGAGCACCCACGTGCATTGAGCCGCAGCCGTTGCTGCTATCTGCTTCAGGAATTCAACTCGTTGGCGCGCGCCTGACATGCGTCGCGTTGAGCAAGTCAAGGTGCGGGGGGCATATCCTCAAATTCGCCGCGATCGTTCAAGCCTTCACATCCGTAATTGATCGCCGATATGTCGGCAGATACAGGTAGCCCGCCGGCAGCGCGACCGCGCAAAGGGCCGCCTGATGTCCATGCTAAGTCTTGATCCGATATCGAACCGCCCGGTGTATAGACTGCCTAGTGGTAGTTTTTTGATTGTGTCCGGCAGCACGAAACTGCCGATAGTGCTGCTGCCAGATCGCGGCTCGCTGTCCGCAACTGTGCTCGCATGCTATCCAAAGGTTCGGCGCATACTCAAGTGCGTCTTATTCGGCAATATGGGGACCGTGCTGCTTCCGCCGGCCTTGGTTGGCGTGCGAAGCGAAAGCTTGACGCGGCAGGAGATTCCGCCATGTAGCGCTAGCTGGCTTGCGATCGGATAGCTATCGCGGGGAATGACGAAAAAAACGGATTGTGCCACCGTAGCGAACGGCGGCCCATGATGAAGGACTCATCGCGAGCGTCAGATCTGGCTCGTTAGCTCCGGTAATACAGAAAAGAGATCGCCGACCAGCCCATAATCTGCAATTCCAAAGATCGGCGCTTCTGCATCCTTATTCACAGCGACGATGACTTTTGAGTCCTTCATGCCGGCCAGATGCTGAATCGCACCGGAAATGCCCACGGCGATATACAACTGCGGAGCGACGATCTTGCCGGTCTGTCCTACCTGCCAGTCGTTCGGAGCGAAACCCGAGTCCACCGCGGCTCGTGACGCACCTACCGCCGCACCGAGCTTCTGTGCCAGCGGATCGAGTAACGCAAAGTTCTCCGCACTACCCATACCGCGCCCACCCGAGATGACGATTCGTGCTGACGTTAGTTCCGGCCGCTCGTTTTCAGCCACTTCGCGACGCACGAAACGTACCCGCCGTGTACCTTCGGCAGCTTCGATCGTGACAATTGATGCGCTGCCGCCAGTCGCGGGCGCGGCGTCGAAAGCGGTAGTGCGGATCGTCGCTACCTTGATCGCATCGTCGCACTGCACGGTTGCGATGGCGTTGTCTGCATAGATCGGACGGTCGAACGTATCGGCCGAATGAATGGCGATGACGTCCGAGATCTGAGATGCGTCGAGTTTTGCAGCAACACGCGGTGCGACGGTCTTGCCCGCAGCAGTCGCAGCGAACAGCACATGTGTATAAGACGGCGCCAGTGCAATCACCTGTGCGGCGATGTTTTCCGCCAGGCCATCGGCCAGAATATGCGCATCGATCAGAATGACGACGTCGACGCCTTCGATTCTGGCTGCGGCTTCGGCGACGGGATGCGCGTTATAACCTGTGACAAGCATGTGCACGCCGTTATTGAGCTGGCGCGCTGCGTTGACTGTGTGCAGTGTGGCGGACGAGACCGCCGCGTCTCTGTGTTCCGCAATGACGAGTGTGGTCATCAGATCACCTTTGCTTCATTCTTCAGTTTGTCGATCAATGTGGCGACGTCCGCCACGCGTACTCCCGCCTTGCGGGCGGCCGGCTCGGCGACTTTCAGCGTCTTCAGCCGCGGTGCGGGATCCACGCCGAGATCGGCCGGCGTGACCGTGTCCATCGGTTTCTTCTTCGCTTTCATGATGTTGGGTAGCGTCACGTAACGTGGCTCGTTCAGCCGCAAGTCAGTCGTTACGATGGCCGGAAGATCCAGCTGAAGCACTTCGAGGCCGCCGTCTACTTCCCGGGTAACAGTGGCGACGTTACCCTCGATCTCGATAGCGCTTGCGAATGTGGCTTGCGGCCAGTCGAGAAGTGCGGCGAGCATTTGGCCGGTCTGACCGGCGTCGTCGTCAATGGCCTGCTTGCCGAGAATGACGAGCTGCGGTTGCTCGCGCTCGACCACGGCCTTCAGCAGCTTCGCGACCCCCAGCGGTTGCAGTTCAGCTTCAGTCTGGATATGCAGAGCGCGATCGGCACCGATAGCGAGCGCCGTACGCAGAGTCTCGCCGCTTTGCGCGGGGCCGCAAGTGACCGCGATCACGTCGTGAGCGACTCCAGCCTCCTTCAGGCGAGTCGCCGCCTCGACGGCGATCTCGTCAAAAGGATTAATCGACATCTTTACGTTCCCTATGTCGACGCCCGTCTGATCAGCCTTCACGCGGACCTTTACGTTGTAGTCGACAACGCGTTTAACTGCTGCCATGACCTTCATGCCTGGTTTCCTCGTTGCTCGGGGGGGGAATTTGGGAGCGCGCGCATGTCATCCGCGCGCTTTCTGTTCGATAATGACGAGTGCCGCGTAGGGCGCCTGAGCTTCGTCGTGCGCCTCGCCGTTCAACTCGTATTGTTCCTTATCGCGGGCTGCCTCGATGTCGAACGCGCCGCCGTTTTCCGGGCGCGTGTAGACATATGCTTCAGGAAGCAAGAACGTTTCGCAGAGATCGCGTGCACGCAGCATGCATGGCTCCATGCAGGGTCAGCACGAGCGCGAGGCATCCGGACGGTAGATGCATTGGTTCCCGTAGAACCACGATGCGAGCGGTGTAGCGCTCTCGCGCGACGATGGCGTTGAGTTTCAGGACTGGCCCGTCAAGCAGACTAGCTTGCCAGATGGCGTCTCCGTCATATTCCGCCGACACACATCCGTGTCGCATGTCTATGCGTCTTGAGCCGGCATTTAGCGTGACGCCTACACCCCGAACGACAAGCGACACGCGGTTCATACCGACGAATCGCGAATATGAGCCATCGCGTTCGACGTCGGCGAGGCTGATACGCCAGCCTCCGTCAGCGGCCTCTGCCAGGGTACGCGTCGTACTTTGGCCATTGCGCCAGGCTTGCGGTGCTATGCAAGCGAGTGGCCGGACCGCCAGTTCGACAGACGCTGTCACTTCACGAAACGGCGCCGAGGCCATACTTGCCGGTCAGCAGCTCGCCGGTGGCGAACCGCTCGATAGAGTAGGGTTTGAGCGAGACATCTATCGGCCGACCCAGCGCAGCCTGTGCGAGTATCTTCCCAACCGTGGGCGAAAGCTTGAAGCCGTGGCCCGAGAAGCCATAGCCGACCACCAGGCCATCGATACCTGGCAGCGCGCCGAGCACGGGATTCCAGTCCGGCGTCACGTCATAGACACCGGTCCATGAAGACGCGATGCCTGCCGTCTCGTATGCCGGGAAACGCTCGGCGACCTGTGCGCCGACATCGACGACATAGTCCATCGGGATGTCTCCCTGTTCGGTGTCTGCCGTGCTCAGTTTCTCGCCGACCACTCCTTCGCTGACCAGCATCCGGTTCCCGCCGTAACTGCGGTAATACAGCATGCCTTCCGATGCGAGATCCTTGAATACCGGCATCTGGAAAGTGTAGGGCGCTTCGGGGCACTCGAGCGCAAGAACTGCGTGACGTTCCGGCGCAAGTGGGAGCGTCCTGCCGGTCCAGCCAGCCAGCTCCGGCGTCCAGATGTTTTGCGTGCTGATAACGGCACCGGTACTGAAATCGCCCACGCTCGTCGACACGCCCACCACCTTTCCGCTCTCGATCAACAGCCTGTTCACAGTAACGTTCTCGCGGATCGTCACGCCGCCACGTCGCGCGGCGCGTGCGAAGCTGGTTGCAGTGAGATATGCATCCGCGAACCCAGCTTCCGGTTCATAGCCGATTAGCGCGGCGTCGTCGAAGGTGGCAATCGGCATGCGTTCTTTTGCCTGCTGCGCATCGAGCAGTTCGAGGGGAATACCCTGGGCCTTCTGTTGCTCCAGCGATGCACGGAGCGGTTCAAGTTTTTCGTTATCCGCCGAGACGATCATGTAGCCGCACTTGACCAGGCCGCAAGAAGCTTCTTCGTCGCCAAGATAGGCAGCGAAATCGTTGAACACCGACCACGACTTACGTGCCAATTCGACGTTTTCCTTTACCGAATAATGCGTTCTCAGAATGCCAGACGATTGTGACGTCGTGCCTGCGCCAATGGTCGCGCGGTCGAGTACCAGCACGTTTCTGGCGCCCAGCTTTTGTAGGTGAAACGCGACCGAGGTACCGATCACCCCAGCTCCAATTACGACAACATCGTAGTTGTTCACGGCCATGTCCTTTGACAGAAACGATGATCAGAGTCTGCACCCGAAGATGCTCGCCAATGCTTCAATAAGCAATTCTGATGAAAGGTCATAAGTGGGTCGTTCGAACAGGCGAGGACCACGTACGGTGACTTTGTCCCGTGGCATTATTTGGGTCGTCAAGGTTGTCCACGGGATGCAAAATTCAATTGCTGGCATTCGCGCATGGCGCATATTTAGCGATAGCGTCGATCACCATCGCATTTCTGTCTGGCCTTTCGACGAGAGGCCTCGTACGGCTGTTCGCTCCGAAACCAGTAGCGTCTGTGGTGGGGGAGATCGTCGGAATACTGGTTTTAATCGCTACATATGCCTATCTCTTCGGCTGATGGCTAGAGGTAGCTCCGTCCCGAATCCTGGAGCGTCGCCAGTTTGTGCTCCATAAGCTTCGCTTATGTGAGCGCTGTTCGACTTCAAAGCGGGTAGGCTGAGAATAACCTTTACAAGAAATGTCTTGAGCATGACCTCACAACTTGCATCCGTGCAGAACGCGCGTGAATCGATGGAATACGACGTCGTGATCGTCGGCGGCGGCCCGGCTGGCCTTGCCGCGGCGATCCGTCTGAAGCAGCGGGCGGCGGAAAAAGGCGCCGAGATTGGCGTCTGCGTGCTGGAAAAAGGCTCGGAGATCGGGGCGCACATTCTCTCCGGCGCGGTCATGGACCCGCGCGCCATCACCGAACTCATTTGCGACTGGAAGGAAAATGGCGCGCCTTTAGATGTTGAAGTGACGGAAGACCGCTTCCTCTTTCTGAGCGAAACGGGTGCGAAGAGCGTGCCGAACTGGGCGCTGCCGGACAATTTTAAGAACCACGGCAACTACGTGATCAGCCTCGCGAACGTCACGCGCTGGCTGGGTCAGCAGGCCGAGGCGCTCGGCGTCGAGATTTTCCCGGGCTTTCCGGCGGCTGAAGTGTTGTACAACGACGACGGCTCGGTCAAGGGCGTCGCGACCGGCAACCTCGGCATCGGCAAGGACGGCGAGCCGACCGAGAACTTCCAGCTCGGCATGGAGCTGCACGCGAAGTACACGCTGTTCTGCGAAGGCGCGCGCGGCCACCTCGGCCGCCAGCTGAACGAGAAGTTCAAGCTGCGCGACGGCGTCGATCCGCAGGTGTACGGCATCGGCATCAAGGAGCTGTGGGAGATCGATCCCGCCAAGCACCAGCCGGGTCTGGTGATGCACACGGCCGGCTGGCCGCTCGAAAACGACACCTACGGCGGCTCGTTCCTCTATCACATGGACAACAACCAGGTCGTGGTCGGCTTCGTGGTCGGCCTCGGCTATTCGAATCCGTATCTGTCACCGTTCGAGGAATTCCAGCGCTACAAGACGCATCCGGCGATCCGCGCGATTCTGGAAGGCGGCAAGCGCGTGTCGTATGGTGCGCGCGCGATCACCGCGGGCGGTCTGATGTCGCTGCCGAAGCTGGTGTTCCCGGGCGGCGCACTTGTCGGCGACGACGCGGGCTTCCTGAACGCGTCGCGCATCAAGGGTTCGCACGCCGCGATCAAGACCGGCATGCTCGCCGCCGACGCCGCATTCGCCGCCGTACAGGCCGGCCGTCAGTCGGACGAACTGACCGCTTATCCGGAAACCTTCAAGACGTCGTGGCTGTACACCGAGCTGTATCGCGCGCGTAACTTCAAGCAGTGGATGAGCAAGGGTCTCTACCTCGGCACGCTGATGGTCGGCGTCGAGCAGAAGCTGCTCGGCGGCAACGTGCCCTGGACGCTGCATCACCAGCATTCCGATCATGAGATGCTGAAGCCGGCTTCGCAGTGCAAGCCGATCACGTATCCGAAGCCGGACGGCAAGCTGACGTTCGACCGGCTCTCTTCGGTGTTCATCTCGAACACAAACCACGAGGAAAATCAGCCGGCGCACCTGACGCTGAAGGATCCGACCGTGCCGGTCAACGTGAACTGGCAGACTTACGCCGGACCGGAGTCGCGTTATTGCCCGGCTGGCGTGTACGAGTTCGTGAAGAACGACGAAGGCAACGAGCGGCTCGTCATCAATGCGCAGAACTGCGTGCACTGCAAGACCTGCGATATCAAGGACCCGACGCAGAATATCGTGTGGGTCACGCCGGAAGGCGGTGGCGGGCCGAACTATCCGAATATGTAGCCAGGCCGAGGGCTCCGATAGGCTGCAAGCGCCTGAAGTTCTACCCAGGTACCGATATCAGGCAAGAGCAGTCGAACGCGACATCCCGAGGAACGCGAACATCGTGATTCTGTCAGGCTGTGTGAGCCGGTCTTCATTTCTGTATTGGCGCATTTTCGAATTACAGCACGGCGGCACCGACCAAACTACACGACCTGTCCGGCACACTATGAGATCAGCCGAGCGATGCGTGCGAGACCGAACGAGATGTGGTTGCGTTGCACAAGTCCAAGAGCACGCATGTCCCCCGCGCGCAGCGCCAAGCAGCATTCGTCCAGCTCCCTATTAAGACTTCTAAGTTCTTCGTCCCATACAAGTTCCACAATATTCAGCCTAACCCGTGAGACTTGCACGTAACAGCGGTTATGCGTTTGGCGCACTTGTACGTTCGTTATGAGGCCGTTGATTACGGAATGCAACTCATCGAGGACTTTCCAGAATGCTCCTGAATTCGGTGGCCTGTGTTGCAGCGTCGTCGCTTTAACCGCCAACTGTTGCATCCGCTCGAGCGCGTGGGGAGCGTCTGCTGGAGAGCAAAAGTCGCCAAGAATCTCGCTCAACCTTAGCCGGAATGCGTAAGTGTCACGATATTCCCGGAGATCACCGCCCGTGACTATCGTACCGATGCCATTTCTTGTTTCCACGAGGCCTTCGTATGCGAGCCTCTGAAGACTCTGCCGAATCGGTGTGCGACTGACGTGGAATTCATCCGCAAGCGCCGTCTCGCGCAATACGGTGCCGGGGGGATAATACAGAGTGCAGATCCGATCACGTAACGTCTGATGGATCTTCGATATCGGATAGCGGATTGACGGCGCTTTGTCCACGGTGCCAGCTCTTGATACCCTTGTTTTTGCTACCTGTGACATCAAAGACCTCCCTCGGAGCGAAGCATTAAGACCGTCGCCTGCTACACGTTAAAAAGCGTCTGCATCCGTTTCCGTGAATTGGGCTCCACCGAACTGCTAGATTCGAAAGCGGTTGTGCCAACCGTGTGTATTTTCAAATCGCACGGCGAAGCGTAGCCAACGGTCCCGCCCATCATGCGCTGTCGCAACGTCTCTTGCGAACAGTTAGCCCCTGGTTCAGGGGTCCGCAGCCAACTACCGATTTCTCAACAGCGAGGGGAAGCAAGAACGTTATGCGCCCCGGGCGCTCGCGAGCCTACCGCACGGACATTCAGCGTTGCCGATGGTCAAGAATCGCACGGCGACAATCGCCACAACGGCGCTTTGGCGCGCGCCCTAAGTCTCCATTGTGTGAGCCGCAGCGTCGTCGATTGGTGGCTCTGATGACGACAATTTCGCTTGCGGAACAACAGATTCGTCGTCGCCGCGAATGACCCTGCTCAGGTCATGACGCAAATAGCCTTCATGACTCTTGGGAGCTATTCCTCGTTTCGATAACTGAAACGAAAGATATTCTTCCCACGAGAACGCATCGAGTCCAAGGTGATGATTAACGTGTTGCTGCTCCTTCATATGCGTTAGAACAACCCATTGATGCCCTAGTGGGTGCGGAGCATCGAGGAGGACGAGCTCTAATCGACATTCCCCCGCGAGCAAACGAAGGGTTGAAGCCTTGTAATACTGAACTGCCGGATACGACCAGTGTGCGCAGCTGCTGTCTGAACCTCCCTCCAGAAAAGCCGCCACAAATTTCCCATTAGATCGCAAACTCCGAGACACTGATTTTAAGCACGTTATAATTTGCGTTTTGCTCGCGTGCATGAATATGCCGGCGGCAATTATGTAGTCAAACTGGCAATTGAAACTGGTTGTATTTAAATCAGAATTGAATGAAAATTGTGGTCGCTTCAAAGTGACAAGTGCGGAGCCAACCTCCGCCTCGATGCCTTGCCGAAGACACCATTCTTCCGGTTCAATGCCGAAATAGCGATCGGGATTGAGGTACATCAAAGGGAACCTGCCTCCACGTAGTGAACCACATCCGATATCCAATAAAAAGTGTTCCTCTCTCAACCCCAGCAGAAGCAATGTAACGAATTGCACGGCACCCAAGCGGTCGTAATAATCAGGTGGACCCACCCAAGCGCGATGATCCCTGTCCCCCATCACGTGCTGTTTACTTTGCATTTGGTAATCCTCATTATGTTATCCGAAGCTTTTTTCAGCTTGCAGCCAAACGAGCCGGTTCAATCGGCAAGCGGGAGTCATCGCGCGGCAACGCTATTGCCGCAGCCTGGAGCGATATTCCACAACTCACGCATGACGCCAGCGAACGTGCAAGAGACGTGCCGAGATGGTTCGGGCAGGTATGCGATGGCCAGATGGTGTCGATATTGTCAGGTGTATGCCAATTCGCCATGTCAGTGTCGGAAAGCGCGCAATGTGAGCGTCGCCGAGGGATTGCGCCAACTCTGGCTGCGACGATAGTGACCGCCACGGTCGCTACGCACGATCACACCGGTTTTTCGGGCGGCGCCGGAACCATGTCATGCGCAGTGCGTCCGCGCACGACACTGGGAGCCAACCCATTTGAATGCCTTGCTCAATGTTTAAGCATGAGATACAGAAGTGATCACGGGCTCGACGCTCACCACGGCAATGAACCGGTATCCAGTCGCCCGAAGCTGCCTTACTGTTTTTCGGCCGCTACCGGAGCGCTGAAGCCGCAACCGTAAGCATCGAGCGTCGGCGAAACGTGGCGAAATATCGGAGAGAACTGATGTGCACGAGCTACGACGCAAATCCTAACGACGCCTGGGACGCTTTTAGCCTGTTCCCGGAGCCGGACTTCGACTACAAGCGCGAGATCTATAAGGACTACTACGCGCCGATCTTGCGCCGCGGTGGCGACGCATTCGAGACGTTTGGCGCTTGGTTCGGCATCGTTCCGCGGCGGCATATTCCTCCGGGTGTGAAGGCGTTCGATACGATGAACGCGCGTTCGGAATCAGTCGGGAAGAAACGCAGCTTCTGCGGCGCGTGGAAGAATCTCCAACTCTGCCTTGTCCCGTGTAGTGCATTCTTTGAACCCAACTACGAGACAGGTACGGCTGTGCGTTGGAGAATCGGCACAGCTAGCGGTGAACCGCTCGCGATCGCCGGGCTCTGGCGCTCCCTGGAAGGAAGTCGACGGCTCGCATACCCTCTCCTTCACGATGCTCACCGTTAACTCAGACGAGCATCCGCTGATGAAGCGCTTTCACAAGCCCGGTGCCGAGAAGCGCTCAGTCGTCATTGTCCCGCCGGCGCAGTATGGCGATTGGCTCTCCTGCGGATCGACCGATGAAGCGCGGTCCTTTCTGAAGCTTTATCCAGTTGAAGCAATGCACGCGGAACCATATCCCCTTCCGCCGCGTAAATTGCGAGTGGCCGACCGACCCGGCGATCCGCAGCTACCGCTTGTCGATTGAGCAAGCACGTCAACTTGACTACCGTCTGCGCTGGGTATGCTGGTGCGAATAACATCCCGGGTTGAATGATGAGCGCGAAGTTTCTGGTTGGTCGGTGGCAGTCTCCACGGGCGAGTAATCCATTTCTGAATATCCGCATAGCGATTGAGATAGATGCGCGATCCGTCGTGATGGTGCACCACGTCATCGAGCGCGCGTGGCGACGGTTCGGGCAGGACGAGAACGCATATGTACGCGAACTCATCATTGAAGAGATCGATGCGATCGTTGAGTGCCCGGAGGATTATGGGTTGAAAGCGATTGATGCCATACCCGCCGCATGGTCAGATGCGGAATCGAACGCGCCGCTCGAGCTCCCGGAGGACGATGAAGAAGTGAATGCAGACGATCGGTCATAGCATGCGTCCGCCTGCTGCGATCGATGATACCGCGAAGGTGCAGTGAGCAAATGCGAATGCCCCTGAATACAGGCGTGTTTACGACACGGGGCAAGCGAGGTAACCCGATCGATCGACGAGGCGCGCTCTTTTTTGAACCTCTATCCAGTGGAAGCAATGCTCGCGGAGGCATACCCTCTTCCCCCGCGGAAATCTCCGGTGGCCGATACGACCAGCGGCCCGCAGTTACCCCTTGTAGATTAAAAGGATAGGTCGCCTAGGCAAAAGTCGGCCATCAGTAGTCGTTCGCTTGCGACGTCGCTCGGACAGATCTCCAATCTGCCCGGGAAACGGTCATTCAATTCGCGAGGGCTCGTTGGCTTGTCGCCGGTTCCTTATACATTTTGTACCCCTCGACGTGTTTCAGATCAAGCTGCCTGAATCGCATTAAGCCGCCTTGTGATGTTGGCCATACGCCGTTTATATCGCGCGAAACGTGGACGGCGTTTACTCCGCCACTGAGTTTCGTGGCATCCCATACACACGAACCAATCGCTTTAGGCTGATAGTTCCTTGTATTCCGACCAAGGTGATCATTGCTTTGCTCATTGCGAGCCCAGCTCCAAGTGAAACTGCCGGTAGCGAGTAACGTTTTGCGATGGCGTCGTTGATCAGCGACCGCATATGGCGTGCGCCGTGACAAGGCGGCGCTTTTCCAGTGGGTGAAAGCCCCACCCGGCAACCGCTCCAGCCGGAAGCAACCGGAGCAATCGTGGAGGTAACGAAGCGGTTGAAGCCTTCGGTGAAGCGTGTCACGAAATACGGTGACAGCGCGAGTGTGCAGGCCGTAACGCGAGTGAACGCTGAGCAAGCCTCGAAAAGGTCGATGCGCAGGCCGACCCGACAGCCATATCGGGGAAGGCTGATACGTCTGGGTGAATGAGCAGGCAGGACGCCCAGCCGCTGCGCCGGGGTAGTGGCGACAGCATGCACACAAGGAAAGCGCACGCAACACGGGAAGCCCCTCGGCGTGGTCAGGGATGACCAACCGGACGCCCGTGAGGGACAGGCCGGGCGCCTTGGGGTGACGGAGAGGCCCGTAGTACCGATGAAGCCGGTGTAATGCCGGCGGAGGAAAGGGGCCTCAGTTCAAGACAGACGCAATACGTAGTGAGGGCGTGGAGATTGGGCAACCTATCAACTCCGATTCGTGTTCAGAAGCTGCAGATGGCGTTACACGCGAAAGCGAAGGCAGAAGCCGGGTATCGCTTCTACGCGCTGTACGACAAGATCTATAGCGAGGATGTGCTGGCGCATGCGTACGCTCAGTGCCGCTCGAATAAGGGCGCACCGGGTGTCGATCGGCAGGACTTCGCGGAGGTCGAGGCGTACGGGGTGGAGAAGTGGCTCGGTGAACTGGCGCTTGCGCTCAGGCAGGAGACTTACCGACCGGACCATATCAGAAGAGTGTTTATCCCGAAGGCCAATGGCAAGTTGAGGCCACTGGGCATCTCGACCCTGCGGGATCGGGTGTGCATGACAGCAGCGATGCTGGTACTCGAACCGATCTTCGAAGCGGATCTTCCGTCAGAGCAGTACGCTTACCGCCCGGGGCGCAATGCCCAGCAAGCGGTAGTCGAGGTGGAGGAGCGGCTGCACCGAGGGCAAACGGCCGTCGTTGACGCGGACTTGGCGGACTACTTCGGAAGTATTCCACACGCCGAATTGATGTTGTCGCTCGCGCGTCGCATCGTGGATCGGCGTGTGCTGCATCTGATCAGGATGTGGCTGGAATGTCCCGTTGAAGAAACCGACAACCGAGGCCGCAAGAAGCGCACGACGGAGGCCAGAGACGGCCGGCGAGGTATCCCACAGGGCTCTCCCATCTCACCACTGCTGGCAAATGTCTACATGCGCCGGTTCGTACTGGCATGGAAGAAGCTCGGACTTCAGCGCAGTCTTGGCAGTCGCATCGTGACCTACGCGGACGATCTCGTGATCCTGTGCAAGAGAGGCAAGGCCGAAGAGGCGCTGCTGAACCTGCGCGGGATCATGGGCAAACTGAAGTTGACGGTCAACGAGGAAAAGACACGAATCTGCAAGGTCCCGGAAGGTGAATTCGACTTCCTGGGTTACACGTTTGGGCAGATGTACTCACCGACGACTGGCCAGGCCCGTATGGGTATGCGCCCGTCGAAGAAGAGTATGCGTCGCATGGTCGAGAAGATTCATGCGATGACCGCGCTCAGGATGGCATGGCAAGAGACCACGGAGTTGGTGGGCAAGTTGAACCGCACGTTACGTGGGTGGGCCAACTACTTCCAGGTTGGAAGCGTTAGCCGCGCCTACCGTGCGCTCGACAGCTACACCGCGACGCGGTTGCGCCGGTGGCTGCGCAACAAGCATAAGCTCAGGCGACGAAGGGGCGGGAGCTATCCATCCTCGCACCTCTACGGGCACTTCGGTCTCGTACGTTTGAGCGCGCGCGGAGGTGTAGCCTGGCGTGTGTGAAGGCGTGAAGTCTTGTCCGAGAGCCGGATGCGGGAGATCTGCACGTCCGGTTCGATGAGCGGGATGTGGAAACGGGGTTACGGCGAGGTTAATGGGACACCGCCAAACGAAAGGGGCGGACAACAGACAAACCGGACCTACTGCTACCGCGCCACATCTCGACTCTACCGATACAATTCTCCGCGGAACGGTATGCGAGCCGGACAGACTTCTCCCTGTCGTCCTTGTCCACCCCGAACAATATCAACCCGCCGTCACCCAAATATTCCGTGACCGTCCCGCCTTGAAAGCCACAGGGAACGGCGACGGCAGGCAAAAGCGCAGACGTCTCGTAATAGACCCGTTGCAGTCCGTAGATCTTTGCGGTTTTGATAATTGTCTTGAGTCTTTGAGTCGATCCCCGCATGTCAATTCTAGCGCAATGAACTCGTCGACTTTTGGTCTATCTGCTGACGCAACTGGATAACCAGGGATATTCGAGTCGGCGCTGTCCATAGCGTACGATTCGACCGACTTATGCAGTCGCGCCTCACTCAGGTGCCCGACCTTCTCCCAATTGGATTCAGCGCGATCGAGACCTTGCTCGATTGCATCACGGACTTTCGCTATCTCACCATTGTTCATCGATTTACCTTCTCGATATGCGCACGGACTTTCGTCCATGCCGCCGCCATGTCACGGTCAGGTGAGTCTTCAGACAGTTTTGCTGGATACTCGATAGTAGTCACGCCCGCAAGATCGCTAGGCAGCTTTACAGCGACGCCCTTTGGCTTCATCAAGGTGGCTCGGCGGCGAACCCCAATCTCCCCATAAAAAGTCCCAATTCAAAGATGACGTTATCGCGTGGATTTGGCTTCCTCTCCTTGCGGGATGTAGTGAGGTCATCATCCTGTGCGATGGCAATCGCGAAGTCCGCCGTGTCCAGATGACGCTCGAGGTCGTCGAGCGGATAACTGCTCACTCCGAACACATTGTCTGGCCAGTTCCAAAACTTGATGTTTTCCGCATGTTCGAACGCGAGGACACCGGTCTCAGCGACCGACAGGGCTTCGACTGATGAAATCGCGAAGACATTCACTTTTTCGTCTGAGCGCGCAAGCGCCTTGTTGCGTCGCTCCAGCCGCCGCGCAAGTTCCACAGCAAGGTGCTCGTAGATCCGGGGAAACTGATCGCACAGCTCGATGAATTGAGTCTCGGATAGTTTAATAGCGACAATAGCGCGGTCAGCGATCACAGTCGCGGAGCGCGGCAGTGCCTCAATTGCCGCCATTTCACCTACGTGCCGACCGGCATCAACGCGATCGACTTCTTTCTTACCAACAATGATCTTCGTAGTCCCAGTCAACAAAAAATAAACGTCGCTGGATTGCTCGCCCTGTGTGATGAGCTTTTCATTGTCTTGAAACTCGACAAGTCCACCGTATTGGCCAGCCGCTGCGGCAGCTCTGGAATACCGCGGCAAATTCCTTGCATTTCAAGCGCGTCAATGAGATTTTGGCACCGCGCTTCTGCCTCAAATCTTTCCTTCACGGTTACCCCGTTTTGTTATTGATAAAATGTTCTTACTTAGCCGATGTCACTGCCGACGCCGGAAAATCGTCAACCCTTGTCGATTGGCCTTTGCGATGAAGCTCGGCGCTACATTAACGATTCCCGACGCCCATACAGTTGTGAGCGAATGCGAGTCAATGGTGAATCACCGAGGGGCTCGGTCGTAGGGCGGTAACGGTCGAAAGTTCGCGATTCTTGCTTCGAGCACGCACGTTCTGTGGCACCGGCCACGTTCGATTTCCGCCCATGGCACGGTGAGGCTGCATTGGGCAGATTTTCAGCCCCAGCGAGCCAATCAGGTGGCAGGCTGCCAATGCCCATCGGTCAACGAAACACCAAGGTTCGCTTTACCCTTGCCTGTGACGTCGTTGCCTAAGGCGGGGAATGACGTCTGAAGCTGTTTGTTTTCCGCCCACTTCGGTACGTCTGTTAGTTCGTAGGCGTACGTCACAGTCGTGACCACGGCGCCGCCTAGTTTCATCGGTTCGTCCCAGTTCAGGACCTTCGTGAGTTTTGCTTTCCCATAGCAGAATGCGCCGTACAGCTTGCTGGGAAACGGCTGCCGCTCATTCGTAACCAGCAGCTTCTTACCTTCTTCGGTCAGCGTAAAGATCGCCTGTTTGCGAAAGTTCGTGGAAGAACTCGGTCCTTCCTCCTTCACCGTTGCAATTCCTGCCTGCACGAACCCCATTCCGGCGTCATAAAACGCATAAGGGTTACCGTGGTCCGTGGGATCGCTTGTCGCCGGCCAGACTCCGGGCGGCAGGCACCGCGATTGGCTAGAGCGTGTTAGGAACTTTGAAGTACTGACACGGCGTGGACAAGCATGAGCATTGCGAAGACGACGAAATGAAGCCCAGCGAGAGTTTCGGGGAGCCGTTCATAGTCACGTGCGAGACGCCGGAAACGGTTGAGCCAGCCAAAGCTGCGCTCGACCACCCACCGGCGGGGGAGCAGAACGAAACCCTTTTTCGTTTCTTCGAGTTTGATCACCTGAAGGTCAATGCCCTCGTCGAACGCAGCCTGCGCGGGCTCTTTGCCCGTGTATCCCTGATCGGCAAATGCCACCTTGACCGTTCGTCCCGTTACCTGCTGGACCTGCCGCGCAAGCTCCGCTACCTGTGCGCGCTCCTGTTCATTGGCTGGGGTCACGTGCACCGCCAGCAACTGTCCCAACGTGTCTACTGCAATCTGTACCTTACTACCGCGCTTGCGCTTATAACCGTCATAACCCGCACGCGGGCCGCTCTCGCAGGTCGACTGTATCGTGCGGCCATCGAGGATGACCGCGCTGGGCTGTCCCCGACGGCCCTGTCCCACGCCTATCACCGAGCGCAGGTCACTCACCATGCTCTCAAAGCAGCCAGCCTGCAACCAGCGTTGAGTCTGCTGATACACCAACTCCCACGGCGGGAAATCATTGGGCAGCATCCTCCACGGCGCGCCGGCACGAGCCATCCAGCGCAATGCATCAAACATGTCGCGCAGTTCGTATTTGCGCTGGGGCGCGTCAACGTCCATCAGCGTCAGATACGGCGCCGCGAAACTCCATTCCTCATCCGACACATCAGTCGGATACCCTTTGCGGTCCGTTGTTTTCATCCCGCCAGGATACCAGGTCTCAATCGAAGTTCCTAACACGCTCTAAGGCGGTGGCAAAGCGGCTAAGACCCCGGCGCCGACGGCAACGACCAGACTATGCGCCAAAGCAGCCGCCCGCAAGCGACAGTTCGCCCGCATTGGTATCGGGGCTGTCAACACGACTATCAGATCTCCAGCATGGCATACAGAAAGAACATGCCGTGACCCTCATGGATCTTCTTTTTCGGCGCACCGGACTTGGTTGGCGGCGTCAATTCAGCGAGGCTGAGCTCGATCAAGCAGCGTCCGTGCTAGCGACGGAGCCTGGCCTTTCCTCTGCGGAGAAGTGGCGAGAGATCGAGGCGTTCAAAATCGAATGTGAGAGGCTTTTCGGACGACGTTCTTTACAAGACTTATCCACGAGTACGATTGCCGGGAAAGACGGAGATGATTCCGGATAGCTTTGAGTAAGCTAACAGCCCTTTGTGTGGCCGATGTGAGGATCCGCTGAATGTGCTTTCCACGCACAGTCACACGCACAGTCATTGTCGCTCCGATCCAAGAGTCCGATCATCGCTGTGTTGCGGACACGTGCAAGCGAGCTGAACCGCAGGCTGGTTGGTTTAACTACATGCAGGCACTTCAGACTTGCCTGTAATAGCTTGCTTCAGCCCCAGCGTGCGGGAGATAGCCGAGCGATTCCATCAGACGATGACGGTCTTGCCAGCCCACACATTCCAGGGTTGCCTATTCGACGGATTCCCTCGTTTTCCAAGGGGCGCGGCGATGAAACGGTTCCGTCTTGGAGATGCCGTTCATCGGTTCATGCAGCGCGTTCTCGCGGTCGTCGGCCGGCTGCCGACCGACGGGTCGATTCTAGCCTCAGTCAGTCGTTGTCTGTATTGAATGCTGACGTAGTGACACGCTCCGTCTGATGTTTTCACGTGGCTCGCCAGTTCGAATGTCGGTACGGTCTTTTGTGAGAATTACTTCAAAGGACGTATCAAGTCTACCCTAGTGAAGCACCGGATGCTGGCGAGTCGATCCAGTATCGGTATCGAGGCGCACCCTATACGGGTTTCAAATACCTGACCTATTTTGGCCGGATTGTGTCATTCACATCAGCGAGGCAGACTTCTATCGATGCCACTGCATTCGTTAGTGGAGGACAGCAACGAATCACGAACCGCGAACGAAGAATTCGCCCAATGGAGACAGAAGATGACTGTGCTTGATGAGCGCCGGCCGCCACACTCGCGATTCGCGCAATCGGAACGACGAGTGCCTACGAGAGCGGTTGTTGCGGCGATCGCGGGCAATGCTCTTGAGTTCTACGATTTTGGGATCTACTCGTTCTTCGCGGTCTACGCAGCAAGGGCTTTCTTTCCATCCTTGGACGGACTGACAGGAATTCTTGCTTCCGTCGCAGTTTTTGGGGTGGGTTTCGTGACTCGCCCTCTTGGTGCGCTGTTCATCGGCCGGCTCGGCGACCGCCTCGGACGCAAGCCGGCCTTGCTTCTTACCATCGCGCTGATCATTGTCGGCACTATGGGACTGGCCTTGACTCCCGATCAGGCTACCATCGGTGTCGCCGCTCCGATCATCGTGGTCATCAGCCGGCTCATCCAGGGGTTCGGCTTGGGCGGCGAAGTCGGGCCGGCCGTCGCATTCCTTATGGAAGCTGCTCCCGAGGGGCGACGCGGTTTCTATACGAGTTGGTCGACCGCCAGCCAGGGCATTTCGGGTTTCGCCGCAGGGATTGTCGGCGTCACGTTCACATCGCTACTGGCGCCGGAGAACATGCAGAGTTGGGGATGGCGATTAGCGTTCGCCCTTGGGCTCCTACTCGTCCCGGTTGCGCTCTACTTGCGCAAACAGATGCCCGAGACCTTCGATGGCCGTAGCCGTGGGGCGAATACGACGGCCACTCCATGGCGCGATTTGTGGCGCCATCGCCGAGCCATTTTGCCCGGTATGGCGATGCTGGGAGCTAGCACCGCGGTTTTCTACGTAGCGGTCTACATGACCACATACTCCATCGCGGTACTGAAAATGCCGCCGCATATCGGCATGTTTTCGGCGATAGTGTTAGGTGCGTCGCTGATCGTGTTCGGTCTGCTTGGTGGGTGGCTCTGTGATCGCTATAACGTCCGGGTCATAGTGGCGCTTCCATACACGGTCCTGCTCGCGGGAATCTACCCGGCATACCACCTTCTTATTCTCTCGCAGAGCGTGTCGACCTTGCTCATCGCCACCATATTGATGAGTGCCATGCCGGCCGTGGCGGGACCTTCGGTTCTGATGCTGATTGGCGAAGCGTTGCCGGCGCGCGTGCGAGCTCTCGGCCTCAGTGTCACTTATGCCGTTCCGATCACTAGCTTCGGTGGCACCGCACAGGTTGTCGTCACCTGGTTGCTGAAACACACCGGCAATCCCGCTTCTCCCGCGTTCTATGCGGTTATGGCAAGCGCGGTCATGCTGTTTGCCATCATGGCCTTTCCAAAAGGTCTTGACCGATTCGGTCACGCGAATGGAGTTGTGTTGGATTGAAGGCGGACTGTCCCTCGGAAGGCTAGAGTTTCAAACCTATTTTCAACTGATGCAGAGAGGCAAATCAATGGCAGTCGCGGAAGAAATCTGGAACCTCGTCGATGTAAAAAAGGAAGACTTCTTCGTGCTCAGTGACAAAGTATGGGCAACGCCTGAACTGTCCTATAACGAGTTCAGATCGGTTACGGAGCATGTGGCGATGCTGGAGCAGGAGGGGTTTCGCATTGTCCGAAATGTCGCCGGCATTCCGACCGCCGTTATGGGTGAGGCCGGCGAAGGCGGACCCATCATCGCGTTCCTGGGCGAATACGACGCGCTTCCGGGACTGAGCCAGGCGGCCGGACTGGCCGAGTTCTCGCCGGTCGAAAAGGACGGACACGGACACGGGTGTGGGCATAACCTTCTTGGCGCCGCGGCTCTCCTGGCGGCGACGGCTGTGAAGGACTATCTCGCGGCTAACGGATTGAAAGGGCGCGTGCGTTACTACGGCTGTCCAGCAGAGGAGGGCGGAGCGGGCAAGGCTTTTATGGCGCGCGCAGGCGCCTTCGACGACGTCGACGCCGCCATCACGTGGCATCCAGCCTTTTTTAACATGGTATGGGACTCTGGCTCTCTCGCCACTCTCGGAATCGACTTCAGCTTTACGGGGCGCACCGCCCATGCTGCAGCTACGCCCCATCTCGGCCGCAGCGCGCTGGACGCCGTCGAACTCATGAACGTCGGCGTAAACTATATGCGCGAGCACATGTCGCGCCATGCCCGCATACACTATGCCATTATCGATGCGGGCGGCATCGCGCCGAATGTCGTGCAGAGCCACGCTACGGTTCGTTATTCGATCCGCGCGGCCCAACAGACGGAATTGGTCGAACTGGCCGAACGGGTCCGCAAGGTAGCCAAAGGCGCAGCGTTGATGACAGAGACCGAGGTGAGCGAAGACGTGCACGCTGCGGTCGCAAGCTTGCTTCGCAATCGTCCCTTGGAAGAAGCGCTCCACGCCAATTTGGTGAAGTTGGGGCCTACTGGCTTCGACGAACGTGACCGCGCAATCGCAGCGCCTTTTCAGACGTCCTGTTCGGCGAAAGCGATCGCTGCTTCCTACGAGTTGTGGCAGCTCGCGCCGCGCGAGCACACGGTGCTGTGTGACGAAGTCTGGCCGTTGCGCGACGTCACTGAGCCGGTCATGGGATCGACGGACGTCGGTGATGTGAGTCGCACGGTGCCAACAGTGCAGCTTCTGGCGGCGACTCATGTCATTGGCCCGCCGTCCCACACTTGGCAATGGACCGCGCAGAGCAATTCGGATCCGGCCCGCAAGGGTTTGGCCTATGCCGCAAAGATCATGGCGGCAACCGGAGCGGACGTCTTGACGGACGATAGGCTCCGTACGGCCATCAAGGATGAGTTCCGGCGACAAAGTGCGCTTGACCCATTCACCTGTCTGATGCCCGCCGAACTCCCCCCCGCTTGCCGCAACAAGCCGCCTGAGAACGAGCCCGTCGCAGTCCCAGACGGCCTGGCGAGTGACAGTGGGGCCGGGGGCGGGCGTGCTCTCTGCTGGCCCCCGACGGCGTGCCGCGTCTGACGCTCATCCCTTGCAGGCGAGCTTTCTACCATGCGTCGGCTCGGCTTCCGGAGTGGGGACGAACGTCGCTGACGCGGCACGGATGCCTGCCCCGCTGACCGGGGTCCGCGGTTGTCGGCAGTAACAGTCGTCGTTGTATGAATCAACAACTGTTCATGTTTGATAGCGATGCTTGAGCTTGACGCAATCCAGCCGTAACGCCACTCCGTAGGAGTCACCTTGATTCGGACGCGCTGTCGACCGTGTCCGTTCGAATTCAAATGGACATGTGTACGTGATGGGGAACGTCGGACTTGTTCAAGACGCGGTCCGGTCACGACGGGGGGCATGGCGGATGGCTATCAACTTAGTACAACATATAAAAACAGGGCACTGTGTCTCAGTCTGCGCAGTCATTATTCAACGATTCATGGAGATCAAATGCAAAAGAAAAAGTCTGTTGCTGTTGTGTTGGCGTCAACCGCACTCGCTGGCGTGGCCCATGCGGAACCGAGCGTTACCTTGTACGGTTTGATTGACGCAGGTTTTGGCTACGTCAACACCAATCAAGGCAGCCGCTATGCGATGATGAACGGTAATCTCAATGGTGATCGATGGGGTTTGAAAGGCGTAGAAGACCTAGGTGGTGGGTTGGCGGCAATCTTTCAGATTGAAAATGGTTTTAATGTTGGCACCGGGACACTTGGTCAAGGTGGGCGCGAATTTGGCCGGCAGTCGTGGGTCGGTATCACGAGCGCCAGTGTCGGCACTCTTAAGCTGGGGCGGCAGTATGACCCGATGGTTGACAAGGTTCAAGGGTTGACACTCGAAAGCGTCTTCGGATCTCCAGCCACAACCCCCGGAGACGTCGATAACAACGACAACAGTGCGCGCATCTCGAACGCAATCAAATACGTTAGCCCCTTGTTTGGAGGTATCCGGTTCGAAGGACTGTACGCACTGAACGGTGTGGCGGGGCAACCTGGCTCAGGAAATACCTACTCTGCGGCAGCCAGTTATACCGGCGGACCCTTGAGCATCGCGGCAGGCTATCTTCATGGAAGTAATACTGCGGCTGCCCCGGGACAGCTGCGGACCACCTGGAGCGGTACGATGGATTCGATTTTTGACGGACCCATCAGCAACGGCTATCAAACAGCGGCATCGATCGGAATTGCGCATGCGGCGGCCCGCTACCAGCTTTCTGCGTTGACCCTCGGAGCTGTGTATAGCTATTCGGCGTTTAACGCGGACGCGCAGTCGACGTTCAAATCGCAAGAGCACTTCAATTCGGGAAAAGTGTATGCCCTCTATCAGATTACTCCCAGTGTCCTTGGCGGAATCGGGTACATCTACACCCGCGCTGGAGGTGATACGTCTGCAACGTATAACCAGGTGACGGGGGGCGTTACCTACGCCTTGTCGAAGCGCACGGACTTCTACGCGGTTGCCGCTTACCAGCATGCGAGCGGAACGCAGCGAACCGTCGCCGGAGGGCTCGTTGACGCAGTTGCATCGGTGGGTTCATATGGGCTGACCGGAAACGGTAACTCCCAGACACTGGTGGTTGTCGGTATGCGTCACCGATTCTGACATCCAAAGATGTAGAACAATGCTCCACGGGTGGGCGGCGCTCCCGTCTACCCGTGGTACGTTTGAAAGATAACGTATCTCTCATCTCTTTATTCGCGTGAAGGGCGAGCCAGACCCTCGTCATGAGCGATAACACGCCGTTGTCCGCCGGTGCCTACGGTTAGCCGTCTCCGGCGTCCTCCTATTTCAGCAGCACGGCGCCACGGAGCTTCGCTCCGGGCGGCGCGTGGAGCGCATCACCGGTCCAGACCGTGCCCGCGCACGAAGCCACGGGCGCCGGTGTGCGACAGGTGGCCGACTTCGCCGCGCCGGTTGCACTCGGCGCCGAGGATTCATTGGCTACTGCGCCGGATGCTTCGACGGCCGTTTCAACTACCGATTCGGCTGCTGCGTCGCCTGCCAATGGATCATCCGCCGCCCCGCTATTCGCCGGTTCGGGGGCCGCCGCCGCGGCCAAGGCGAGCACACCGTCGGGCTTCGGGGCGCAGCCCGATTTCGAATCATTGCGGCCACCGTCGGCCGGCGAGGCATCGCCGGCACCGCGCACGTCCCTGCGTCGTAGCGACAGGCTGTCGCTGTCGGATAAATAATCCCCCTTGGGGAAATTACGGTCGGCATTGACAGACCGCCGTCTCCGACATGGCTCCCAATGTAGGGCAGTCCGAAACCTCCCGGGCGAGGGTCCATCCACGCAAGCTGAAGATCGGTACCGGCCAGGTAGGTTGATCCACCGCTTCCGAGAGGAGGGCATCATGTCCGTCGAGATTCCACGTCCCATCGATCCTTCGCTTCGTCCGCTGGCGACCGGCAACTACCGAATCGCGACGCCCGCGATCGAAGTGCTCCACGAACTTGTGATGAAATGCTTGCGCTACCCGATCATGGGGGCGTTGATCTACGGTCCCCCGCGCATCGGCAAGACCCGCGCGATCGAGTATGCGGTTGCTGCTGGCCCGCGACCTGCCGAAATTGACGAGCTACCACGCGCAGTGCGAACACAAACCCTCTCACGCGGAGGGGCCGTTCGTCGTGAACCTGCTGGAAGCGGTCGGCGACCACGCGCCAATGCGGGCATCAACTCCGCCAAACGGATGCGCCTGACCTTGCGTATCCGCGAGGCGGCCGAGCGGGAGGGCAGTGGGACGCTGCTGCTGTTTTGCGATGAGGCGCAGCGCTACAACGATAACGAATACGAGTGGTTGCGCGATGTGCACGACGCGCTCGACCGGCAACAAATCAAGCTCTTTACGTTCCTGGTCGGGCAGCGGGAGATCCTGTCGCAGAAGACCGCGTTGCAGATCGCGGCAAGATCGAGATCGTCGCGCGTTTGATGGTCGAGGAGCTGCCGTTTTACGGGATTCGCAACGCGGATGATGTGGCAACCAGCTTGAACGGCTATGATCAGACCGCGTATCGGTCGTGACCTATCGCTGCATGCGCTCGAAAAGTACACAGCGTTGAAGACCACCTGGTTTAACCTGATCTAGCCGACGAGACTGACTTGGTAGCGGGGCGAATAAGCAAGCATTGGAACCCCGAACCTTTGCCTGGACAAGCGATGAATACATTTCCGAAGATTAACTTACCGAGACTTGAACAATCCATCGCCGAAATGGCTCGTTTCGGGATCAAATCGAATGGGGGCTGTTGTCGGATCGCTCTCACTGATGAAGACAAACAGGGGCGAGACCGTTTCGTTGAATGGTGCACTGAAGCCGGATGTCAGGTTCACGTCGATGCTTTTGGAAACATCTTTGCGGTTCGCTGCGGCTCGGACGGGGACAGTGGCATGGTGCTTACTGGTAGCCATCTGGACACGCAACCGAATGGAGGTAAGCTGGACGGCGTTTATGGCGTCTTGGCCGGCCTTGAAGTCATCCGTACGTTGAATGATCACAACATTCGAACGAGCAGACCGATAGTCGTCATTGACTGGACCAATGAGGAAGGTGCGCGATTCTCACCGGGGCTCACGGGTTCGAGCGGCTTTTCGGGGCATATCGACATAGGGGCAGCCTAGCCTCGGCAATCACTGGCGCCGATGGCAAGAACTTCATCGCTGAACTCGGACGCATCGGTTACGCCGGCTCGATGGACAGAGACGCTATCAAGCCTGCCGCTTACATTGAACTTCATATTGAGCAAGGACCGGTCCTCGAGCGTTGCCGTCGGGAAATCGGCGTCGTCACGGGCGTTCAGGGTGTTCGCTGGTACGAAGTAGATGTATCCGGCAGTGATCGTCATGCCGGCACAACCCCGATGGATGACAGGCAAGACAGCTTTTTCGCGGTTGCGCGAATGGCCGAAGCAATGAGGCGGTTTGCGCTTTCTCTCGATAGCGAAGTTCGATTCACAATTGGAAGAGTTGCCGTTCAGCCCAGGTAACCGAATACGGTTCCCGGCTTTTCGTCTTTTACCATTGATCTGCGGCATCAGAGCGAGGCAGTACTTGATCGGATCGAGCAATCCGTGAGCGACATTGCAGCGACGTTCGCGGCGGATGAGCGAGTTGAAGCGACGGTGAGATCTACGATGCGCGTTCCAGCTATCCAATTCAACCATGAAATCGTGGATATCGTCGAATCATCGGCTCTGAGTGACGGTTATAAGGCATTGCGGATGACCAGTGGTGCGATGCACGACGCGTGCCGGCTCTCCAAAGTTGTCTCGACCGGAATGATTTTTGTTCCTTCACGAAGTGGTATCAGCCATCACGAAGATGAATGGACCGCGCCAGAGCAGCTAGAGGCGGGAGCGAATCTCTTGTGCAAATCGTTACTCAAACTCGCCGGACGTTGCGATCGCTAACCATGCAGGAAAGCCGATAAAAAGCCTGGGAAGCCGGCGCAACGAGCTTCGGGCGGGTTCTCGAGTACTTGCACGTAGTTTTGGGCGTCGCTGAAGTATGGATAGATTTCGAGCGTCATGAAGTCTGTGAGGGTAACGCTTACTTGCAGCGTGCCTGCTGTGCACAACATGCTAGGGAGGGTCTGCAAAAGTCCTGGCGTTGACGTCTCGGTGGACTATCCTGGGAGAAGGCAGGTTTAAGGGGTACCTCGATGACACAGCTTGGTCTTGGTCTGGATCTTTCAACGAAACGCACGCGCAAGCGGGAATTTCTCGATGAGATGAGGCGCGTTGTGCCATGGTCGAGGTTGATTGCGTTGATCGAACCGCACTATCCAAGGGGTAAGACTGGAAGGCCGCCGTTTCCTATTGCGACGATGCTGCAGATCCACTTCATGCAGCAGTGGTTTGGTCTGTCAGACCCGGCGATGGAAGAGGCGCTTTATGACGTGCCGCTGTATCGTGAATTTGCTGGGCTGGACGAGGGTATGACGCGTTTGCCGGACGAGAGCACGATTCTCCGGTTCCGTCACCTTCTCGAAACGCACGGCCTGGCTGCGCAGATGCTCACGCTGGTCAATGAGATCCTGAGCGAGAAAGGCTTGATGCTGAAGGTGGGGTCGGCGGTCGACGCTACCTTGATTTCCGCACCCACTTCGACGAAGAACGGCTCTGGTACACGGGACCCGGAAATGCACCAGACGAAGAAGGGAAATCAATGGTACTTCGGGATGAAAGCGCACGTCGGCGTGGACGCAGAGTCGGGCCTGGTCCACACGGTCATCGGCACAGCCGCCAACGTTCATGACATCAATGCGGCCGAAGCGCTGTTGCACGGCCAGGAAATGGATGTGTCCGCTGACGCCGGATATCAGGGTATCGAAAAGCGCTGCCAGGTAAGCGCGGTTCGCTGGCATGTCGCGATGCGACCAGGCAGGCGCAGACAACTGGACCTAACCGATCGGCTGGACGCGATATTCGATCAGATTGAACGCCTGAAGGCCGGCGTCCGCGCCAAGGTTGAACATCCGTTCCGCGTCCTCAAACAGCAGTTTGGCTATACGAAGACCCGGTACCGGGGGTTGATGAAGAACACCGCCCAGATCACGACACTATTTGCTCTGGGCAACCTGTGGATGGCACGCAAGGCTTTGTGGAACGCTTGAAACGCTCGCAGATTCAGGCCGCGAATCTCGGCAAACAGTGGTCGTCACGCTTCAAAAAGCCAGGCGACCAACCTGCCAGCAGACTCTCATGGCTGATACAACGCAAGTGGCAAACGGCCAACTCTCTGAAAACGAGTTGTGCAGACCTTCCCTAGCACAATTATGCGGCGCGAGGCGCAGATTGGAGGCCTCGGCCATCGCCGCAATCTTTCTCGTTTCCATCAGGCCGCCGGTGGTACCGATATCGCCGCCGTCTTCTACGGTCACCAATTTAGAAAATCGACCGTCCGAAATGCACAGCGATCGTCGCTAGGGCGTGAGCAGGTCAACGGACTAGAAATCACAAACACTGTCTGTCGATTTCGCGTCTATCGCCAAGAACCGGCGCGCGGGCGCTGGCGGCCCCTGATGATGGCGCAGTGCGGCCACGGCGCGCTTTATCGTGACTGTGAGTCAAGTGCATAAGAGTCACATCAACATCGCAGTTCACGTCGATCCGGAGCCTTCTGCGCACGGTTATCGAATTGCTGGCCGATGAAGGGGTATCAGCGGTAACGTCTGATTTTTCTTGTGCTAATCTGAGCGGCCCTCTGCTGATCCGGACGATCCGCAATGGCTACCCTCGAACGCTCCGCGTACCCGCGCTTCCCCCGAGGTCCTGGCACCCCGGGAACTGCAAACCTGCTACACGCCACTGCCCGACGAGCTCGATTGGGCACGTCGGTCGACGCGCGGCGAGCGACCTCGACTGGGCCTGCTGGTGCTGCTGAAGGTCTTCCAGCAACTGCACTTTTTCCCTCCGCTCGATACCATTCCTGCCGGCCGCCGTTGCGCCACGGCTGCGGCGTGAATGACGCCAGCGGACGAATCGCGAGGTGAGCGGACCTCATCGCATCAAGAAACTGCACCGAGGCCATATTTTCCCGTCAAAAGCTCGCCGGTGGCGAAACGTTCGACTGAGTACGGCTTGAGCGAAACGTCGGTGGGCTGGCCAAGGGCTGCTTGCGCTAGGATTTTGCCGACTGTCGGCGACAGTTTGAATCCGTGGCCCGAGAAGCCGTAGCCGACCACCACCAGCCCGCTGATGCCGGGCAGTGTACCGAGCACCGGGTTCCAGTCTGGTGTCACGTCGTACACGCCGGTCCACGACGACGCAATGCCTGCCGTCTCGTACGCCGGGAAACGCTTCGCGACCTGCGCTCCGACATCGATAACATAGTCCATCGGAATGTCGCCCTGTTCGGTGTCCGCTGTATTCTGCTGGACTTCGGCTATGCGACGGGCCCGCGCGCTAGCGAGCTGGTTGGCGCGACGCTCGCAGACATCCGCCGGGACGAGCACGGCGATCACTGGTTGCACGTGGCCGGCAAGGGGGCAAGCGCGGCAAGGTGGCGTTGCCGCCGCTTTCACGAACGGCACTTGACCAGTATCTCGTGCAGCGCGGCCTGCCGGTCACGCCCGCGCGCTGGAACCCGGCGACGCCGCTTGTGGCTAGCCTCGAGGGGGACGCCGCCGGCATCGAAAGCACGCGGCTCTCGCGCGTGCTGAGGCGGTTCTTCGTGCTGGTAGCCGATGCCATCCAGGAAGAGCGGCCCGGGACGGCCGAGAAGCTGCGCCGGGCGAGCCCGCACTGGGTGCGGCACACACACGCCTCGCACGCGCTGGCGCGGGGCGCCGAGCTGCTCATGGTGCGCGACAATCTGCGCCATTCGTCGATCTCGACGACCTCGACCTATCTGCACAGCGATGAAGTGCAGCGCGCCCGACAGTTCGATCAGGCGTTTGCCGCACGGGACTTCAAGCAGGAGGTTGTTTATACGGACTTCTACATAAGCCAATCAGTTTTCATAACACCGGCGCTTATGATAGGAACCCCTTGCAGGAAAACGAACGTCCATTCGCATCAAAAGTCGGACTGGAGATGCGACGCTTTCTGCTCACTGCAGCTGAATCGCAAACCTGTACTGTCCGGTGCTGTCGTTGAAGCGACGTCGGCAACGTGCTCCTCCCTTGGAAGGATGGTTGGAGACGCTGGTATTGGATACGTTTTCAATTCCTTCGAACTTCTAGAGAATTGGAGACGAGCCTTATGGCATGTGCGCATGTACAGAATGAACCTATCCTCACATATGCTCCGGGTTCACCGGAGCGCGCCGCGCTCGAAAGTGAACTCGTGTGTCAGGCCGCAGAGGTCGTCAATATTCCGGTTATCGTCAATGGCGAGCGAATTGGGGGGGAGAACGGCTGCCGGTAACGTGTCCCCATGATCATAATCACCTGATCGCAAACGTGCAGCAGGCGTCGACAGAAAACGTGCAGGCGGCCATACAGTCGCATCGTGAGAATCAACTGGAGTGGTCCAACTGGCCGCTGGAGGAGCGTGCAGCGGTGTTCCTGCGGGCCGCCGATCTGCTTTCGGGGCCGTGGCGTCACAAAATGAACGCCGCGACAATGCTGGGGCAGAGCAAGACCGTATATCAGGCCGAGATCGACTCGGCGTGTGAACTGATCGATTTCCTGCGGTGGAATGTCCAGTTCGCGCGAGAGTTGCAGGAGTTGCAGCCAATCTCCGCTGCGGGTGCGCGAAATGCACTTGAGTATCGGCCGCTCGAAGGCTTCGTTTACGCGGTTACCCCCTTCAACTTCACGGCCATCGGCGGCAACCTGGCCTGTGCGCCCGCGCTGATGGGCAACTCTGTGCTATGGAAGCCGGCAGCCACCTCGGCGCTCAGCAACTACTATGTTCTGCAACTACTCGAGGCGGCGGGACTCCCGCCTGGGGTCATCAATTTTGTCCCAGGAGACGCAAAGACGGTTTCGTCTGTCGCGCTTAGCTCACTTTCATTTGCGGGCCTCCATTTCACTGGCTCGACTGCGGTGTTCGACAACCTCTGGCGTGCCGTCTCGGAGCAGCTTCCGAAATATCGAAGCTATCCCCGGCTGGTTGGTGAGACGGGCGGGAAGGACTTCGTTCTTGCTCATGCGTCGGCGGATGCGGACGCCCTGAGCACCGCCTTGCTCCGAGGCGCATTCGAATACCAGGGGCAAAAGTGCAGCGCGGCGTCGCGCGCATACGTCCCGGCATCGCTCTGGCCGCGGGTCAAAGCGCGACTCCTCGACGATCTTTCGACTTTGAAGATGGGGGACGTGCGGGATCTCTCGAACTTCTTGGGAGCGGTTATCGATCAGCGTGCCTACGAGCGAATCAATGGCTATATCGACACCGCGCGGCGTTCCGGTGAGGCGTCGATCATCGCCGGCGGGCAGTGTGACGCCCGTAAAGGCTACTTTGTGTCGCCCACGGTCATTGAGGTCAGCGATCCTCGATTTGTCATGATGCAGGAGGAGATCTTCGGGCCGGTCCTGTCTGTGTATGTGTACCACGATGAAGAGTGGCCTGAAATTCTCAAGCTCGTCGACGAAACCAGCCCGTACGGGCTCACCGGCGCGGTGTTTGCGACCGACAGGGCAGTGATCAATGAAGCGAGCACAGGTCTTAGGGCTACGCTGAACAAGCAGCTGAATTTGCGACGTGTCGGCGATGTAGAGGTGTTCAGGTCGTGAAGCCGACGGTCATCCTTTGGTTTTTGGCCCTTGCGGGCATTGCACGCGGGCGTTTGCC